>CAZPLM010000001.1:0-4816 GCA_964587275.1 uncultured Muribaculaceae bacterium
AGGAGACCGGAAGAGGAGTGACTGTCCTGAATGGCCAGGGCTGGTACACGAAGGAAGATGGAAAAATAGTAATGGTAATAGTCAGAAAGAATGAGTCTAATGATATTTTGTCTATTGTCAGAGAGGAAGATAAGACAGCATTTGTTTCTGTAGGCAATGTAATGGGGGTCTATGGTAAAGGTTTTGAAACAATCAAAAAATAGAAATTTTTTCCGGTTTTAGATAAACTTTCCCCTTCAATTCATATTGTTTGTATTATCTCTTTTGTTGTGGCTAATTTTGTTGCAACACTACTAACTAATTATTACAATCATTATGAATACAAGTATTTATTTATTTCTCAGTGTCGCTATTGTGGCAGTCGGATGCATTATTTCAGGGGAGGACAAATCTTATCGGACTTTCAGAAAAAAAAGGAGAGTAGAATCTGCCGCAATAATGGAGAGAGCAGACAGGTTTATGAGATGTGCGAAACCTTATTTGAGAAATAATTTCAGTGCATCTGAACTTGCAGCAGAAATTGGGACAAACAGGACATATCTTTCACAAGCTTTCAAAATCAGAAAAACAAATTTCTATGATTACGTAAATGATTATAGATTGAATCACTTTCTTATAATTGCCAGAAAGCCAGAAAGCAGAACCCTATCTGTCCTGGAATTAGCTGAAAATAGCGGTTTCAGCACATTGAAAGTACTGAACCGCTATCTTAAAGAATTTATCGGTATTACAGCCTCAGAATATGCGAGGAGTGTAAACCTTTAATTATAAGTCTATTATTGTAGGCTTGACCATGTTTTTAGGATCAAGGATCTTGTCAAGTTGAGTCTTTGTAAGAAGTTTCTTATCCAGGACGAGTTGGTAAACGCTTCCGCCGTTTTTCAATGCTTCCTGGGCAACTTCTGTACATGCTGAATATCCAATATAAGGCTTGAGAGCTGTAACGATACCGATACTGTTGACTGCCAATTCTTTACAGTGTTCCTTGTTGGCTGTTATGCCTTCGATGCATTCATTGCGAAGAGTATCGAATGCTCTCGTCATCCACTTTGCTGACTCGACAAGTGATTCCACCAGGACAGGCTCCATGACATTAAGTTCAAGTTGAGCGGCCTCTGACGCGAGAGATATTGTAAGGTCGTTGCCTATGACTTTGAAGCAAACTTGATTGACTACCTCAGGAATAACAGGATTGACCTTGCCGGGCATAATGGATGAACCCGGTTGTTTCGGAGGAAGATTAATTTCATTGATACCGGCTCTCGGCCCTGACGACAGGAGACGCAAGTCGTTGCAAATCTTAGAAAGTCTTATGGCAAGCTGCTTCAGCGCGGCAGAGTAATATGTCATGCATGATGTGTCGTTGGTTGCTTCAACAAGGTCTTTTGCAAGTGTTATCTTCCAGCCGGAGATCTTCCTGATATGTTTCGTGCAGGCTTTTGCATAGTCTGGTTCAGCTGTGATGCCTGTTCCGATAGCAGTTGCTCCCATATTGATAATGAGAAGCTCCTGAGCGGCGTGATCAAGTTTTTTAAGCTCATTCTCCATTGCGTTTGCGTATGCTCCGAAAGTCTGTCCAAGAGTCATCGGAACTGCATCCTGCAATTGAGTACGTCCCATTTTAATGATGCCTGAGAATTTTTTCTCTTTTGAGCGGAATGACTTAACAAGAGCCTTCAATGATGTAACTACATCCTGATGAATCATATAGAGTCCAAGATGCATTGCTGTAGGATATGCGTCATTTGTCGACTGTGCCATGTTTACATGGTCATTCGGATTGATAAATGAATATTCTCCCGGTTTTTTGCCAATTATTTGAAGAGCGCGGTTAGCAATGACTTCATTTGCATTCATATTTGCTGAAGTTCCTGCACCTCCCTGGATCATGTCAATTGGGAAATGTTCAAGAAGTTTACCTTCCATAAGTTCTTTACAGGCAGCGACTATTGCATCGGTGACGTCATCTGGAATCAGTCCAAGCTCGTGGTTGGCCAGTACGGCTCCCATTTTGACAATGCCGAATGCTTTGATGAATTCAGGGTGATCACCGAGGTGGTCATTACTGATTTGAAAATTTTCTATGCAGCGAAGAGTTTGGACCCCGAAAAGAGCTTCAACAGGGACATCCTTGTTGCCAAGAAGGTCATGCTCCGGTCTCGTCTTGCCTGATGTTTGAAATTTGTATTGAATCATTATAAAAAGTATTAATAATTATTAAAAATAAAGTGCAAAGATAACAATTAAGTTATCATTAGCACCCTATTTTTAAAAATCAGTAATTTATCGGATTAAAGGAAGAATTTTTCGACCTTTTTAAGCGCTGAAGGGAGAGCAAAGACTGTAACTCTGTCAAACGGCTTGATTATACTCTCTCCGGTAGTGATGAATGCATCCGGCCCTCGTACTGCTCCTCCGATAATAGCATCCTCTGGAAAATCGATCTCGGACAGCTTGCCTTTTGTGATAGGACTGTTTGGACCGGCCGTAAATTCAATGATTTCGGAATTGGTCCCGTTAAGACACTTTAAGGTGCAGACCTGACGGGTCAACGTGAATCGGAAAATCCTTCCGGCGGTAATGAGCTTTTTATTAATGATTGCATCGACGCCCATACCTTCAGCAAGTTTAATATATTGAAGGTTTTCTACTTCGGCTATTGTCTTTGGAACTCCAAGCTTTTTTGCTGCAACACATGCCAGGATATTTGTCTCCGTGCTTGATGTTACCGCTATGAATGCATCGCAACTTTTCACATCTTCTTCATAAAGAAAATCGGAATTCCTTCCATCTCCGTTGATAACCAATGTTTTATTGAGCCTTTCTGAAAGATATTCACATCTTTCCCTGTTGATCTCAATGATTTTAACGAAGTCTGCTCTGTTTTCAAGCTTTTCTGCAACCATGGCTCCGATCCTTCCACCTCCAAGAATTGTAATTCTTTTAATCCTGAAGTCTTTTTTTCCGCTGTATTTCATCGCTTCATCTACGCTGTCTCTCTTCGCTATTATATACAGTTGGTCGTGAACCTTGAATTTAGTATCATCATTTGGAATGACTGTTCCGTCTTCCCTCGAAATGGCTACCACTCTGAAAGGGAGATTGTCTGCAGGATAATTGAAATCTGCCGGAGACTTGTCGACAAGCGGTGCCTCTTCATCAAGCCTGAAGACCAGAAGCTGAAGTCTTCCATGTGAGAACTTTACAAATTCAGACATTTCAGCCTGTTTAAGAAGATCGGTGATTTCTGTTGCAGCTATTTTTTCCGGATAGAAGAGAAGATCAACACCCATCTCCTTGAACAGATTATTGTTATCGCTTTCAAGATACTCTTCGTTATTGATTCTGGACGTAACGTTCTTCGCTCCCATCTTTTTAGCAAGGGCGGCTGCAATGATATTAACATCCTGGAATTTTGCAGGGAAAACGGCGACAAAGAGGTCGGCCTCTTCGGTATGCGCCTTTTTCAAAATATCAATTGAGGTAGGACTGCCTAAAATCATTGTAGCATCCACGGTTTCACTTACGGCAGAGAGGCGTTCTTCATCACTGTCTATGATAGTCAGATTGTGGTTTTCGCTCCCAAGCATTTTTGCCAGGTGGCTGCCGACTTCTCCTGCTCCCGCAATAATAATATTCATGGTGTTGAAATTAAGAAATGTTAATATTAGTCTTTAATGCCGATCAGTGTAAGAAACTCGCTTCTTGTCCTGCTTGATTTCAGGAATGCACCCGTGAATGCTGAGGTAGTTGTAATTGAGTGCTGCTTTTGAACACCTCTTATTTGCATGCACATATGTGCGGCTTCAATGACAACTGCCACTCCGAGAGGATTAAGTGTATCCTGAATGCAGTCTCTTATCTGGACAGTAAGCCGTTCCTGCACTTGAAGACGTCTTGAGTAGGTCTCAACGACTCTTGCAATTTTACTTAATCCTGTAATATACCCATTTGGAATATATGCGACATGTGCTTTGCCATAAAAAGGGAGCATGTGGTGCTCACACATTGAGAAAAGTTCGATATCCTTAACAAGAACCATTTGCTGGTACTCTTCCTTGAACATTGCGGATTTGAGAATGTCGTAGCCTGATTCACTATATCCCTTTGTGAGGTATTCCATCGCTCTGGCCACTCTGACGGGAGTTTTTAACAACCCTTCGCGTTCAGTATCTTCTCCAAGCAATTTAAGGATTTCTTTGTAATGATATGCTAATTTTTCAGTGTTTTCCTGATTATATTCATCAATTTTTGTATAGTTGACTGCCATTTGTATTTCTTTATTTTTGGCAATATTACAAATTAATATTCAAAAATGACAAGAAGAATTTCCAAGATCATATAATTCTCGTATACCGGACTTCTTTTCTTCTTTATTCTATTTGAATTTTATTATTTTCGTGTCAGGATAGAAATAATAGTGGAGGGGACAGGTATGGGAGAAGTTATCAGACTTGCGGGAGTGAAGAAGTTATATAATGTAGGAGGGGAGGAGGTCAGGGCTCTTAACGGGATAGATATCATGATCCGGAGCAATGAGTATGTAGCTGTTATGGGTCCTTCAGGATCAGGTAAATCGACAATGATGAACATACTTGGTTGTCTGGATACACCGACAGAGGGGGAGTTTATCATTAATGGTAATGATGTCAGCATTATGGATGACAATGAGCTGGCACGTATAAGAAATAACGAGATCGGTTTTGTCTTTCAATCCTTTAACCTGTTGCCGCGATATAATGCTGTTGATAATGTGGCACTGCCGCTGGTTTACTCCGGTATTGCGAAGAGTATCAGAAAGGAGAGAGCTGAGAGG
>CAZPLM010000001.1:4826-26527 GCA_964587275.1 uncultured Muribaculaceae bacterium
TTTGTCATAAGCCTAATGAGCTTTCAGGCGGGCAGAAACAGAGGGTGGCAATAGCAAGGGCGCTGATCAATGATCCTGCAATAATCCTCGCTGATGAACCCACAGGCAACCTTGATACAAAGTCATCCGAAGATATAATGATACTTTTTGAGAGGATTTATCGCGATGGCAATACTGTTATTGTTGTGACTCATGAAGAAGACATTGCGCGATATGCGAGAAGAGTGATAAGACTGAGGGATGGGATTGTCGAATCGGATGAGACCAATTATCACCCGATACTTGCATAAAAGTAAGAGACATTTTTTTGAATATTAAATATTACGATATGGCTATTTATACGAAAATCGGCGACAAGGGGACAACTTCTCTTGTGGGAGGAACAAGGATCACCCGCGTGTCAATGCTTATGGGAATGTGGATGAACTGATCTCATACCTGGGCATATTGCGTTCCGAATCCTCAATTAATCTCTCAATAAGGCATATACAGGAGCAGCTTATGCTTATTGCCGCGCATTTTGCCGCTGACAGGGATGTTGCCAGGCTGAAACCCCTCGATGCTGACGAGATTGTTTCCCTTGAGCGTGAGATTGACAGAATGACGGCACTTATGCCTGAACAGAAGACATTTGTCTTGCCTGCTGCTCCCAGGATTTCAGCGGAATGTCATATTGCAAGGACAATCTGTCGCAGATGTGAGCGGAGCGCTGTTGCAATAGAAGACAAAAGTGTTGAGGATGAGAATGGAATGCGCTATATCAACAGGTTGTCTGATTATCTGTTTACGCTGGCCCGTTACTTGTGCAAGGTCTATGGGGTGGATGAAGATAAGTGGATACCATAATTGATAACAATTATGAATACATATTAAATAATTTTATATATTTGCAGCCCCAAATTTGGTAATAAATAAATTTTTCGAATATGTATTGGACACTAGAACTCGCATCTAAATTGGAAGATGCACCTTGGCCAGCAACAAAAGACGAACTGATTGATTATGCGACTCGTTCAGGAGCACCTCTTGAGGTAATCGAAAATCTTCAGGATCTGGAGGATGATGGAGAAGTCTATGATTCAATAGAAGACATCTGGCCGGATTATCCGACCAAAGATGATTTTTTCTTCAACGAAGAAGAGTACTAACTACTTGAGACCGAGTTCCGCCGCTTTCTTTTCCATTAGTATGCAGGCGGCTTCGTAATTATTCGGTATTTCACCGTCAAGAATTGCATTTTTGATATATTCCTTTATTTCGCCGATGGTGTTGCATGGCTCGATGTGGTATCGTTCCATAATAACTTCACCGGTGATAGGATTTTTGAAGTTGCGAACTTTATCTTTCGCTTCGACTTCGACAAGTTTTTCCTCGACATGAATGAAGTTCTTTTTGAACTGCTCAACTTTCCTGTCATTCTTTGATGTGATGTCTGCATTGCATAATATCATAAGATCATCAATTTCATCACCTGCTTCAAACAACAGCCTTCTGACAGCAGAATCAGTAACCTCATCAGTAACGAGGGCAATAGGTCTTAAATGCAACAGCACGAGCTTCTGAACATATTTCATTTTCTCATTCAGAGGCATGCTGAGGCTTTTGAATATTTCCGGGATCATTTTTGAACCGACAAATTCGTGATTGTGAAATGTCCATCCTGTTTTCGGATCAAATCTTCGAGTCTGAGCCTTTCCGACATCGTGGAGCAATGCCGCCCATCTGAGCCACAGATTGTCACTGACATCGGCCACATTGTCCAGTACTTGAAGAGAGTGCTTGAAGTTATCCTTGTGCCCGCGTCCTTCCACCATTTCTATCCCTTTGAGATAGGAGAGTGACGGGAGTATAACATCCAGGAGGTTACAGTCGTCGAGCAGGATAAATCCGACTGACGGTACTTTTGTCAGCAGTATTTTATTCAGTTCTTCTGAAATTCTCTCTTTTGAAAGGATTGAGAGCCGTTCCTTGTTACGGCGGATTGATTCTATCGATTCCGGTACAATCTTAAAGCCCAACTGGGTAGCAAACCGGATTGCACGAATCATTCTGAGCGGGTCATCACTGTATGTGGTGTCAGGATCGAGAGGCGTGCGTATTATACCCTCATTCATGTCTCTGATACCGCCAAATGGATCGATCAGTGTGCCGAAATCTTCCTTTTGAAGGCTGAAAGCCAATGCATTAATTGTAAAGTCCCTTCTGAGCTGGTCCTCTTCAAGAGTGCCGTCTTCAACAATGGGCTTTCTTGAATCGTGGCTATATGATTCTTTACGGGCGCCGACAAATTCAACTTCAATGCCTTTGTATTTCAACATTGCAGTACCGAAGTTTCTGAAAACTGATACCTTGCTTTTAAGAACACCTGCAACTGCTTCTGCCAACTTGATACCGCTGCCTTCAACAACAATATCGACATCGTTGCTCTGTCGGTGTAAAAAGTAGTCCCTTACATAGCCTCCTATGACAAATGCCCTTACCCCCAGCTTCTCTGCTTCTTCGGATATCGTTTTGAATACTGTTCCTTCTAATACCTTCATTGTTATTTATTTATCATCTCTTCATACGACGGAATGGTGTCAACAGGGCCATATTTCCCGCTTTTTTCACCTTTCCTGCAAAGATAAGTCGTTTTGCCATTTGAAATCATAATGTATTTGACATTAAGAACAAAATTGTAGCGGATAACCTGATCAATGACCTTTTCATTAAGTTTGACGGACGGGGCCTTGCACTCGACCAGCATTAACGGCTTTAAGATTCTGTCAAATACAACAATATCTGAACGATACAGCAATCCGTTGTATTTAAATGCGTACTCGCTTGCCATAAGAGAAAACGGTATTTTCATTTTTGAGTGAAGAGCATTGATTATTTCCTGCCGGACCTCTTCTTCAGGCGTTAACTCGACTTCTTTTCTTCTTAGGGGATCGAATACTGTCATAATGACAAAAATACAAAAAAATGATATAGCTTGCACTGCTGGGAGAATTGCATTATCTTTACTTATCAGTTATGGCGGCATTAAAATCAGATACTATTCAATTGTTCGAAAAGATTAAGTCGGACATTCTCGCAGGTGATATCAAGCCTTTCTATCTTCTTTTCGGAAAGGAACATTACCTGATTGACAAGTTGTGTGAACTCCTGATAGCAAATTCTATAAGACCGGAGGAAAGAGATTTTGGACTGGTTACCTATTATGGACTCGATGCGGCTCCTGATCTGGTAGTCAGCACAGCAAGACAATATCCCATGATGGTCTCGAAGCAGGTGGTAGTCGTAAGAGAGGCCCAGATGATGAAGAATCTGGAAAAGATAGATGCATATTTCAGTGCGATAATGCCTACTACTGTGCTAATTATCTGTTTTAAAACCCCGAATGATACAGGCAGCTCCAAAAATATTGACAAGCGGAAAAGTTTTTACAAACATTCATTGGAGAAAGGTGTAGTATTTGAGTCCAATCCTCTTACAGAAAATGGAGCATCCCGCTGGATGGAAGGATACTTGAAGTCGAACGGATTTACAATGGATCGTGTTGCCGCATCCCTTATGCTGGAATATTGCGGACCGGATCTGGATAAACTCTCTTCAAATATTGATAAGTTGTTGAAAGGTAAGAAAACAGGAGAAAAGGAGATAACAGTTAAGGATATTGAAGATGGGGTTGGAATGAGCAGGGATTATAATGCATTTGAATTGACGAAGGCTATTTCTGAAAAGAATTTCCAGAAATGTTATAAGATAGTCAATTTTTTTGCTGATGCTCCAAAGCGGTTCCCTATTCAGGTTACAATGGGAGCGCTGACCTCCAATTTTTTCAGAATACTCAAGTATCATTCTTCCGGTGGAGAAAAGAGCAGAGATGACGAAGTTGCGAGAGTTCTTGGTATTAATCCCTATTTTGTCAGAGAATACAGAGTTGCAGGTAAAAATTATCCTTTGATGAAATGCATGAAAATAATCGCCTGCCTCAAGGAGTATGATTACAGAAGTAAAAGTAATACTCGAGGTGATGCAGACGATGGTCAGCTTCTGATTGAACTGGTTTCTAAAATCCTTAATACCTGATTAAGGAATAATGACTTTCTTCACGCGTTTTGGAACAGCAGTGAATATTTCATAAGGAATCGTATCGAGAATCTTTGCCAGATCGTAAGGAGAGGGTTTGTCTCCGAATATGGTTACAATATCTCCCACCTTAACATCAATACCTGTAACATCAAGCATGCACATATCCATACAGATATTGCCGATTGTAGGGGCTAATTTACCGTTGATTTCGAAAGAAGCGTGCCCGCATCCGAGATGGCGGTTGATCCCATCTGCATAACCTACGCATATTGTAGCTGTGTGTTTAATGCCTGGACCGAGAATTCCATGTCTTCCATATCCTACGGTTCCGTCTTCAGGTCCAAGTTCTTTTATCTGGAGAATAGGGCATCTGAAAAAAGCTGCAGGTTTGAGCTTATCCTGATTATATGCGCCAATGCCGTATATTCCAATGCCGAGCCGTACCATATCCATCTGATATTCAGGATATCTGTCAATCCCTGCAGAGTTGAGAATATGACGCATAGGTTTGTAAGGAAGTATTGACATTATGTCTTTGCTCATTTTATCGAACAGGTTTGCCTGTCCCCTTGTAAATTCTTCCTGGTCAGGATCGTCTGATGCGGCAAAGTGTGAATAAATTGATTTGACTTTGATTTGCGGGGTAGCCTGAAGAAATTTCTTTAAGGCAGGAAGCTCTTTTTCCATAAAACCGAGACGGTGCATTCCTGTATCCAGTTTAATATGGACAGGGTATTCTTTAATTCCTGCTTTTGACATTTCATCTCTCAGGCGTTCAAGATTTGCAATTGTCGGCATTCCCGGCTCAAGGCCATTGGTCATAATGACAGGGTAATTTTCCATCCCTGTTGTAAGTACAAGAATAGGCAACTTTATGCCTGCTTCTACAAGTTCTACTCCCTCTTCAGGAGTTGCGACTCCAAAATAGTCAGCACCTGCTTCTACCAGCATCCGGGCAAAATCAACGGCTCCGTGGCCGTATGAGTTAGCCTTTACCAGGATCAGCATTTTTGTGGTTTTTTTGAGTTTGGAACGATAGTAGCGATAATTGTTGAGCATACCGCTTCTGCTCAACTCGAGTTGAGCATGTGGAATTGTTTTGGTTGACATCATATATAGTTTTGTTCTCTTTCTGTCAAGAAAAAGTAAAACAAATATATGCAATTATGGGGCTTGTTATTATGACTTTTTAAAAAAAACAGAGTACCATTCCCAAAATTTTTCAAGACCTGTTTTCAGAGGTGTATCAGGCTTATATCCGAAATCTTTTTCAATTAAAGATGTGTCGGCGTAAGTGCGTATGACATCTCCTTTCTGCATGGGAGCCATTATTCGAAGAGCTTTTTTCCCAATAATACTTTCAAGAGTACTGATGAAGTCCGGGAGATAGACAGGAGCTCCGTTGCCGATATTATAAATTTTATTTTCATGCTTTTCAGAGGGACTGTTCTCAATTATTTTTACCACACCTCTGACAATGTCGTCAATATAGGTAAAGTCTCTCCACATTTCCCCGTTGTTAAATACTCTTATGGGCGTTCCCTCAGAAATACTTTTCGCAAAGATCATTGGAGCCATATCCGGACGTCCCCATGGCCCGTAAACAGTAAAAAATCTCATTCCGGTACATTTCAGGCCAAATTCACTGTTGTATCTTTCAGCTTCCATCTCATTCCTGCGCTTTGTCTCCGCATAAAGACTGACCTGTCCCTCAAGGATATCAGATTCAGAAAAAGGTATTTTTCTGTTTTTCCCATACACGCTGCTTGAACTTGCATAAACGAAATGCGAAATAGAGTGGTTTTTACTCTCTTCTATAAGATTGCCGAAACCGGTTATGTTCGAGTCTATATATGCCCGTGGATTTTCAAAAGAATATCTTACGCCCGCCTGAGCGGCAAGATTGCAGACAACATCGAAATTGCCCTCATTAAACAGGGCATCAAGTATCTCTTTATCACATAAATCAGCCTTAATAAACTTGAAATTTTCAATACCTGCGAGGGCCTCGAGTCTCCCGTATTTCAAATTTACATCATAATAGGTGTTGAGGTTGTCAAGCCCCGTCACTTTATTACCTTTATCGCACAAGGCTTTGGCCGTGTGAAAACCGATAAAACCTGCGCATCCTGTTAATAGAATATTCATATATCAGTCATTGTGTTTGTAAAGAGAGAAAACCGGTTTTTTGTCCTTTCTGGAAAATACTACAATCCCATTTGAATCGCCGATAACCCCCTCGACATCTGCATTAATTTTACTCTCAGGAATCATTTCGGTCTCCTGTCCAAGATATACATCGATGTTTTCCCCTCTTTTCATGATAGCCCTGCCATCGTCATTTGTAGCCATGACAAATCTGTCAATATTGTTTTTTTGAGCTTCAACCATGGCCTTTTCACAAATATCTCCATATCCAATTTCCGGATTTAGTTTTTTTACGGAAAACCCAACAATAAATATAGTAATATACAGGGATGCCGCAACTGCAATGATTGCATTTTCTCTCTTTTTCCCGATTAGTGCAACAAGAGCATACAGGTTGAGCAATAACAGCGGAATAAGCATCCATAGATGGATAATATTCCTGTACGGGACAGTGACGAAGTGTTCTGCAATTGCAATGCCCGGCAAAATAAGGATAAACAGAATGACCGGAATATATAGAGTTATATCAATGAAAGTTTGATATTTATTCTCTTTCTCCAAAAGAAATGCTCCGAAAATGAAAAAGCCCAGACTTGGAAGAATATAAATATCGATCTTGGAACTGATGCAGGACATCATTACGAAAACAGTCAGTCCCGTGCAGATAAAAAACCTGGCAAGCTGGCTCATTTTCTGTTTAGAGCAGAGGGCTGTAATAATTATCCCTATTGAAAAAAGAGACCACGGATAGAGGATATACCAGATGGATATTCCATAGTAATAGAATGGTTCCTTGTGATGGAAAGAGTTGACAGCCCTGTCAATGGTCTGGTGGAAAACGAGGTTGTTAAGATATTCTTTTCCGCCATCAATAAATACGCCGGCAAACCATATTGCACAGAGTCCGGCAAGAATAGCCCAGGAAATCCATCCCCAGTATCTTCCTATTGTCTTGATTTTTTTCTGAAACAGCAGGAAGACCGGTACGCAGACAAGCGGTACCAGTACGCCTACAGGCCCTTTTGTAAATAATGCAAGAAATGTGAAGAGAGGAAATAGTATTTTCCACCTGGTTCTCCCGTCCCCGCAGTACATCTTGTAAAATGAGTATAGTGACAATGTTATGAACATTGTCATCATCATATCCATCCTTATGACAATTCCTGAAGCTATAAAATAGACTGCGGAAAGCAGTGCTAAATCTGCCGCCATGCGCTGTTTTTCAGTCAGTTCTGCTGAACACCATTTACTGAATACGCTGACAGTTACAAATGCCGGTATGACGGAAAAAAGAGAAAGAACAAATATAATATGCTTTCCGAAAATCAGTTTGCTGATAATTATCAACCAGAGATATAACGGCGGCTTATCTGCATAGGCAAACCCGTGATTGAAAAAAGCGAATATGTTGCCGTTGCGAATTGCCTCATCTGCTATGCTCAGGTACCTCAGTTCATTGTTGGGAGTCGCATCCCTGAAGAGCATAAGAGGGATGAGCATAAGGAAAAAAATCCCGTAGCGGATCAGTTGTCGTTTCTTTTCCATAATATCAAATTTCTCGTATATGAAATAAATCCTAAAGACTGTCCCAAAATAAGTACCCAGTCATGTCGGATGATGCCGTATGATACTATTGCGGCGGATCCGATGAGACTGATTATCCAGAATCCTGCAGGGAGGACTGATTCCCCTCTATTATGAGAATAAATCAGCTGGTAAATAAAACGGAATGTGAAAATTATCTGCCCCAGTGAACCGAAGATCACGAGCCACAAAGGAATATTGTCGTTTTTGAAGAGAGTCGCCATTACCTGATCCCAATTGCTGATGAGAGTAATGGACATTATTATCGGCGGGGTTAAGATAAGAAGGGCAAGAAGAATGTTTCGAGGTATTACGGATATCTTTTTCCATACCCCTTTTGCACCGATGTTCCAAATATAGACATAATAAGAAATAACCTGTCCCAGCATAATGGCAAAGTCCTCTCTCAGCCAGCCATAGAAAAAAAAGATATATGAAGCAAAGAGACTGAGCACCCAAAAAATTGTTGGAGAAACAACTTTTTTTTCTTTTTCAGAAAGCAGCCACTGTACCAGAATTCTTGCAGAAAAAAGAGCTTGAGCAAGGAATCCCAATGCATATATATACCAGCTGCTATTCATTAAAGGATAGAGTCATTTATTTGATAGTCAATATATCTCTTCTTCATCCACCTGAAAGCGAAACAATCTTTAAGAGGGCCGATAAGCCTGTTGAATAAATTATATTTTGCAGTACCGGCAGTACGTGGGTAATGTCTGACCGGGATTTGTTTGACAGTTCCTCCGGCCATCTGGAACAAAGCCGGCAGAAACCTGTGCATTCCTGTGAAGAACGGGATTTTTTTTGCGTATGAGGTATGCATTATTTTTAGAGGACATCCTGTATCAGCAACGCCATCCTTTGTCATCATCCGCCTGAAACTGTTTGCGATTTTAGAAGATATTTTTTTGACAAATGAATCTTTTCTGTTTGCTCTTATTCCTATCACGATGGAATAATTGTCAATTTCATTAAGCAGAATATTGAAGTCTTCCGGATCTGTCTGGAGATCAGCGTCAATATATCCGACAATAGGGGAGAAGCAGTTGTCAAATCCTGCTTTCAGTGCGCCGCTTAATCCACCATTCTTTTTCAACCCTATATAGAAGAAATTTTTATTTCTTTCACAAGCTGCAATTATCTTTTTCTCTCCACCATCAGTGGACCCATCATTTACAAAGAGGATACATGCAGGTTTTCTTGAACAGTTGACGATATAATCAGATAATCTTTTTTCCAAGTTATCCGCATTGGCCTCTTCGTTATAGAAGGGAACGATAATTGTAAATTGATAATCGGATGTTTTATTCATTTCAGGGAAGATTATGTTGCAAAGATATAAGTTTGTTTTTGTGTAAATGACTTTTTTTTGCTAATTATGTAAATTATTATGAAATGGTTTGAACGATGAAGAAGGCGTGCTTTATAATATTTGTTCTGATGCTTATATGCACGTCTGCATACTCGTCTCGAAGTTACCCTTATCCGGTCAGGGTATTCCAGCCGAACGGGACTTCTTTCATGATGAGAATATGTGGGGATGAGTTTTTTTCATACAAAACTACCATTGAAGGATACGTGATTTCGCAGGGGAAGGATGGATACTACTATTATTCCGATTATGACTCCGGAATCTTGACGGTTTCGGAAAGAAGGGTGGGTACTGTTGCACAAGGATATTCAAAAACTGCCCCGTCAATCCCATATTCCCGTCAGAAACTTTCCGAACAGAATATCGGTACCGGAATCAGCCTTGCTATGACAAAATCCTCCAACACTACAGTAAAGAGTATTGTAATTCCCGTTCAGTTCAAAGATCTCTCTTTTTCGATCTCATCTCCGCAATTTATGATCAATAATCTTTTCAACGGGTTGAATTATTCATACGATGGCGCTACAGGAAGTGTCAAAGATTATTTCAGAGATAATCTTGGCAATGATATGATGTTGCAGTTTGATGTGTTTCAGGTTGTAACACTTGGCGAGAATGTGTCGTACTATGGAGAGGACGACATATATGGAAGTGATGCTAATATCAGGGCTTTGATCAAAGATGCCTGTTCGGCAGCAGCCGGCGCAGGTTTGGACTTCTCCGGATATGATTCTGACGGCGATGGTGACATTGATAATGTTTTTATCATCTTTGCGGGACATAATGAAGCGGAAGGAGGGGGTGATAATACTTTATGGCCTCAGACCTTAAATGTTTCAGCGAGCAATTTATATTTTGGAGGGAAGAGAGTGAATGATTTTTCATGCTATTCCGAGTTTTCAGGAGCGAGTGGAAATGTTTTTGCTGGCCCAGGTACTATTTGCCACGAATATTGTCATTTTTTGGGGTTGCCGGATATGTACGATTTGAATGGTGAGACTGAAGGTAAGTCCGAAGCTCTCTACAAAACACTTTCAATTATGGACTATGGTAATTATAATAATGGAGGGAAAACCCCTCCCTATTTGAATGCTGTTGAAAAAGAGTTGCTTGGATTGCTTGCAATTGCGGACATTTCAAGAGGATATTCTTATGAATTACCATTGATACGTACTTCAAACAGGGTATTCAGGATTAAGACAGCCGTGAACGGTGAGTATTTTCTCCTTGAGAGCAGAGATAATTATAAATGGGACAAGTATACAGGCGGCAGCGGGATGGTCATATATCATATTGACAAGTCGCAAAACAACGCAGGTTCAATGAGCGCCGAGATGAGGTGGAAGACCAATTCCATAAACTGCAACAGTGATCACCAGTGTGTGAAATTGTTCGATGCGCTTGGCAATGGGGTTTTTGAAGAGATGTTTTATCCCGGAAGTGCCGGTACGTCATCAATAGTGTCATACAATAATTCACCTTTAAGAGCTTGGTCAGGAGATGGAATTGCTGTCGGAATGAAAAATCTTTATCTGACTTCTTCCTATGGCGTTGCCTTTGAGTTAGTAGAGGATTTTGGTTGGGACATACCTTATGCAACTGATTATTTTATTGAAGTCAACCAAAAAGATGCGACTTTAAAATGGGACAGTTCTTATCTTTCTGATGATAACTGGACAATATATTGGGGTGCAAAGAAAAATGTCTACTTTGAGACACTGATTGTTGAGGGACGGGAGCATAATTTCACTAATTTGAGCGCGGGAGAGGAGTATCACTGTGAAATCTTCGTCAAACGTCATAATATGGAGAGTAAAAGAATGATTGTGGAATTTACTACAATGAAGTCAATTACAGATTATCCACTTATTGCTGAAATGGAGAAGGAATACTGTGCGGGAGACTCTGTGCGACTCCATATATTGAATCATTACAAAGAGCCTGCATGGGTAAAATGGTATATTAATGATGAGAAATACGACTCTAACTATTATAAATTCAAGGAAAAGGGTAATTACACTGTAAAATGTATTTATTCAGATGATGGAGTATCCGAGTGCGTACTCATGAAAAAGCTGCTTGTGAAAAATAAGGTGGATGAATAGACAATCACATAACTCTATGGTATTGGTCAGGTTTATGCTTTTTGCGTTTACCGTGGTTCTCTTTTCTGCCGTTTCATGTCCTAATCCTTCAGATCCGGTACCTGTCATTAAGCCTGAGCTTTCAGAAGCAAGAAAAAAGTTTGCTTCCTTTAAACAGATTGGGCTATATAAAAACGGTTTCCCCGTTGTCTTATATAATGAAGTAAACTATCAATATGCCTATAATGAGATTGATGATTATTTCAGAGTACAAAGCGATGATCAGACCTCTTTTTTTCATATTCAGGTTACGTCCGGCTCATTTACCTCATCAAGCGTTTCCTGTCAGATATTCTATTCGGCAAGTATGGAAGAGGAGACGCTTCTGATTATCAAATTTATTAATATTACTCCTGATAATACGTCAGGAATGATCTGGTGGTGGAATGAACTTCAGGAGATAGGGATGATCCTTCCGGATGAGAGTTCATTAAAGTAAATAGATTGACATATAAAAAATTAAGGATGGTTAAATACAACCATCCTCATCATAAACTGATCACGCGATACACGTTATTTCTTTGCTTCAGCTACAGATTCCTTTCTAAATTCTTTCATGAGCTTGCTCAGGTTCAGAGCAGCCTTGCGAGCACGTGTTCCAGCAGCTTTGTTCCCTTTGAGTAGTTGAGCGTCAGCGTTTACCGTGAAGTTCTCAATTTCGGCTTTGATTTGGTCAAGTAGTTTTTTCATGTTTTATTGAATTAGTGATTAAAAATAACCTTTTTCTGAACGAAAGTTATATAATTTTTTTTCTTGTAACAAATTTTTTTAAATATAACTGTATTTTAAAGGGGTTTATTTGATGAAATTAGGAATTTCTTCCCTTCTGTCTTCCAAATATAATCCGATTTTTTTATCATTTTTATCTTTTGGAAGCAGGTAGTGCTCCGCGTTCTGTGACCTTGCTGGAACTTGTGATATTGATGCTTTTTCGGGATATCTTCCATGAACAATATGGTAAAGACATGCGCTGATATTGTCTTCTTCTACGCCAAAGTCGTGATAAAGATCATCTGCCCTATAATTATCAGGAACAATTCCGCTGTCAGGAATCTCCTCACCGTTTCCATTCATATTGTAGAAACAGATCGGGAGAAAGACATATTCAAGATTTGCATAATTTTCAGCATTATATTCATCCATGTGGGAATTATCAGCAGGATACATCAGGACATACATTCCATTAGGCTTTCCATAAGTGGTGTCACCTACCTGTTGAACATCCATAAGCGGATTCAATCCATTTAACACCATCTCGCTGGCAGATGCGGTATTGCTGCCGGTAATGATATAGAGCCTTTCCAGGTCGAGAGATCCGGCAAGCCTTGATACCGAGGTGCTTGCATCGTATTTTGCGAGTATGTCATTATGCTTTCTCTGGACGAAGACCTTGCCTTTTGCGGATTCTGGAGCAAGAAGGAAAACCAGTGTATCACTAGCTCTGCTGTTTCCGCCGGTATTATATCTCAGATCAAGGATGAGGTCTTTTATCCCGCTGCTTTTGAATTTGGCTGCAGCTTCTGTGATATCATCTATCATATTTTTCCCCTGTGAGTCGGTACCCGACTTGAATGCCAGGTAATTGAAATAGCCGACCGGAGAAGTGAGACCCGCATAGTCGCCGGAATCAAAAATATCAACAACAAGTCCGGGTCTTGTATTTAGTGAGGTTGCCTGACTTGCAGTAAAAGAGTGTTCCTTACCTTCAAGGTCGGTAAATGTAAATGATTGAGGCGATGCGGCAAAAGCTGAATTGAATGTTCCGGCTTTGATCAATTCCATTGACTCGGTCCCATTGATATGCGTCAATGTCCATCCACGTGTAACTCCCTCTTTTGCAAAAGGTGAATCAGGGTAGATATATGCTACCTTGACGTCATAATCTCCATAATATTCTACCGGTTGTCGAAGTATGGCTCCATAAGTGCCGTTGACAACGCCGCTTTCATCTGATGCATATTCTTCTCCATCCATCATCCAGCTCCATCTGTCTTTAGAATACAGCAAAGCGTCAAAATAAGCGAATATGTCATATTGTTTTATATCAACAGTATTATTGTCAGGCAGATATTTGTACCAGTAATAGTATACTGACATATAGTTGTCTCTTAAATATTTCTTTGCCACCAGCGCAGCTTCTTCAGAGCCAGGAGCCGGGTCTTTTTCACATCCGGAAAGCAATGCAGTAAATAAAGCTGCCGCTATAATTATGCAGATAAATGATTTGTCAATTCCCTGTTTCACTATTGCTTTATTTTTCGTGTTTTGTTATATTTGTCGCAAATATAACGAAATAGACCTCACAATGGAAGGTATATCCGCAATTGTGGCCAAGATTTCCTCGTTTATTTGGAGTTGGCCTATGATGATTCTTCTTCTCGGTACCCATGTGTTTCTCACTGTCAGACTGAGATTTCCACAGAAAAGTATTTTTAAGGCGATAAAGCTTTCCGTGACAAAAGATAAAAATTCCAGCGGCGATGTCAGTCAGTTTGCCGCTCTTTCAACGGCGCTTGCCGCCACAATCGGTACAGGTAATATTGTTGGAGTGGCTACGGCTGTTGCACTCGGCGGACCCGGAGCCGTTCTTTGGTGTTGGATGGCCGGAATACTCGGTATTGCAACAAAATATTCCGAAGGTTTGCTTGCCGTTAAATACAGAGTAAAGACTGAAAAAGGGAAAATGCTCGGAGGACCTATGTATGCCCTTGAGAAGGGATTGAAAATGAAGTGGCTGGCTGTTATTTTCAGTATTTTAACAGCCCTTGCAGCATTTGGAATAGGCAATACTGTACAGGCAAATTCCATATCTCTCCTTCTAAATGAGACATTTAATATTCCAGTAAGATGGGTTGGAATAGGTTTGGCATTGATGGTGACGCTGGTTATTGTGTTCGGAGTTAAAGGAATTGCAAAAGTATGTTCGGCCCTTGTGCCGGTAATGGCGATGTTTTATATACTCGGATGTCTTTATATTCTTGGCCTTAACTGGAATGTGCTTGGAGAAAGTATCTCTCTTATTTGCAGTTCCGCTTTTTCAGCCAAGGCTGCAGGTGGCGGGTTTGCTGGTACGACCGTTATGATGGCGGCGAGATTTGGTATAGCAAGAGGGCTTTTTTCGAATGAGTCAGGTCTCGGTTCCGCTCCGATAGTTGCAGCAGCTGCTCAGACAAGAAATCCGGTACGGCAGGCACTGGTCTCCTCTTCCGGTACATTCTGGGATACAGTTGTCATTTGCGCGATTACAGGGCTGGTACTTGTGAGCAGTATCATTTCATTTCCGGATATTGATATTTCTCAAGGTGCAGCGCTTACAAAGGCGGCATTCAGCAAGATCCCCGTCATCGGATCGATTATTTTGAGCGTAGGTATCATATCGTTTGCATTTTCCACTATTCTTGGCTGGTCGTATTATGGTGAAAGAGCGATAGAATATCTGGCCGGCAAGAGCAGAAAAAGGCGCGTGATTATGGTATGTATTTATAGAGTAGTCTGGATAGCAGCTGTTTATATAGGATCTGTAATAAGCCTTTCTCTTGTATGGAATGTGGCGGATATTATGAATGCCCTTATGTCTATTCCGAACCTGATTTCGCTTCTGCTGTTATCAGGAGTGGTGGTACGGGAAACAAGAAAATATTTGTGGAATGACAATCTTGATGCTCAATCCGATGATGAGGTGGCAACTATTTAGAAATCATGTCATCAACTAAAAAAACATCCTCTCCATCTTCAAGAAAATAATACTGCTCTCTGGCAAACATCTCAAGTGAATCCTTATTTGAGGTGAGTTGCTGGATTTTGTCATCGGTTTTCTTTATGGCGTTTTTGTAATAGAGGATCTGCTGTTCCTGTTCTTTTAATGTCACTTCCGTCTTGACGAGCTGGACCATATTGTTTATATCTATAAAAGAGACCCATATTAAAAAGAAGAGAATGATAAGGGTATATTTGTTCAGCAGGAAACGCCAAAAAACAGACCTGTCCCTCAAGTTGTCGCAAAAGGCGGCGATTTTTCTGAAAAACTCTTTGATTTTAGCGGACAGGCTCATAAAAACACTTTTTCTTCGACAAAATTATGTAAATTTGAATAATAAAAAAAGATGATTTTGAATACAGGCAAATATAAATACTATATCCCCAAGCTAAGTGAGTGTTGGATGCTTGTCCTTATCCTGCTAATTCTCGGGACAATTGCCGGTTCTGCGGCTCAATCTTTGGCGGATTCTGCTTTCGGGGCAGATCTTTCATTGACCTCAATAAGTTACATTGTGATGATGATTCCGCCATTTATTTGGATTATGGTCGCTGCCAACCATAGAAGCGCTCTTCCAAATGCGCCTTTTCTGAAATTGAATTTACCGGACTTCTCCGGAGTACCGAAAATATTATTTTTTATCCTGCTGTTGTTATGTGTTCTTGCAGTCGGGTTTATTGTAGAACCGATCTTATCAGCCATCCCTATGCCGGATGCAGTTAAGAAGATTTTTGAAAAGGCATTTAATTCAGACAATCCGATCAATCTTTTTATTTCCGCATCAATACTGGCTCCGCTGTGTGAGGAGTTTTTATGCAGAGGAATTATGTTGAGGGGGTTGCTGACAAGAACAACACCTATCAAGGCCATTTTATGGTCTGCCCTTATCTTCGCTGTAATTCATGCAAATCCATGGCAGGCCATTCCTGCTTTTGCCTTCGGTTGTTTTTTCGGCTGGGTGTATTATAGAACTCACTCTTTGTGGAGTTGTATTTTTATGCATTTTGTCAATAATTCA
Source organism: uncultured Muribaculaceae bacterium (assembly GCA_964587275.1). Lineage (GTDB taxonomy): Bacteria > Bacteroidota > Bacteroidia > Bacteroidales > UBA932 > CAZPLM01. Next base: position 20,927 of record CAZPLM010000001.1, read on the forward strand.
ATGTCACAACTTCTTGGTCTTCTCGTTCCGGATGCAGGTGTGGATGTGACATATTATGATGTTTTGCCGCATTTGTCCTATTATCTGATTTATGCGGCCTCATTATTGCTGTTGATATTTACAATTTTATATTTTAATAAGAGATTTGGAAAAAATGCGAAAACTTTATCCTTTAAAGTTCAATACAATACTGAAACCGAAGGTCTGGGGAGGCAATAAGCTTGTAAAAGAGTATTCAAAAGCGCTTCCTGAATGCAGGGAGGGTGAAGAGCCGATAGATTCCGAACATATCGGAGAGAGTTGGGATCTTTTCGATCTTGGTGACAGCAGTTCTATCGTGTCAAACGGGTTCCTGACGGACAATGAGATAGTGGATATAATAGAGACATATCTCGGCGATCTTGTCGGTGATGCCCATTATGACTATTTCGGTATAAAATTCCCTCTTATTATCAAGTTTCTGAATATTCAGGATAAAATCTCGATACAGGTACATCCTGATGATACTGTGGCTATGGACAGATATGAGTCATTTGGAAAGTCCGAGTTTTGGTATGTGCTTGAGGCTGAAAAGGATGCTAAGATTTATATGGGGTTCAAAAGAGATGTTACGGTACAGGAGTTTTATGATAAATGCAACGATGAAACTGTTGATGAATTGCTGAATGTCTATCATCCAAGAAAAGGAGATTGTTTTATGATAGAGCCGGGTACTGTCCATTCTGCCGGAGGTGGAATAGTCCTTGTCGAGATACAGGAGTCTTCAGATCTGACCTTCAGGCTCTATGACTGGGGGCGTGAGCATAATCCTGAGACGGCAAGAGAAATGCATCTTGAAGAGGCGATAGACTGCATCAATTACAAAAAATTCGATGAAAAAGAGTGTTTTGAAAGTGAAGTGCTTGGCAATAAAATGATTGCCGACAACAAGCATTTTACTGTCAATAACATTGACCTAAAGGATACATATCACATTTATACAGATAACTTCAACAGTTTTATTATTTATATCTGTACGAGCGGAGTGGCGAATATTCAGGTTTCTGATACAAACGGGACTGATTATTACAAAATTAAAAAAGGAGAGACCATATTGATACCGGCTTCTCTTGATGACTTCTTTATTTCTCCGGAAGCTGGAGGTACCAGTCTGCTCGAAGTATATATAAGAAATGAAGAAGAAGAGGACGATGAATACATAGACAGTAATGTCCCTGAAGAGCCGGAAGAAGAGTGTCATTGCGGACATCATCATAAACACTGATAATTATGGCTGGTACTGAAAGAATAGATAAATTTTTGTGGGCAGTCCGTATTTATAAGACAAGAACGGATGCTACAGATGCCTGTAGAGGCGGAAAGATCACCATTAACGGGATAGAGGCCAAACCTTCGAAAGAGATAAAGGTGAATGATATTATTCTGGTCAGAAAAGGCTCGATTCATTACACCTACAGGGTTCTACTGCCTGTAGATAAGCGTCAGGGAGCAAAAAACGTCGATCAATATATTGTTAATCTTACTCCGGATGAGGAACTTGCTAAAGCACACGCTCCTGTAGAGACATTTTTTGTAAAAAGAGACAGGGGAGCGGGAAGACCGACCAAGAAAGAGAGGAGGCAGATGGATACGCTTTATTCCTCTTTTTCCGTTGCTGATGAAGATGAAGATGGTCCAGATTTGTGATTAAATTTATTCATAGCTCTGTCAACACCTTCGGTGGTAAATGATTTTATTACTTCTCCGGCCTGATTGAGAACTTCCGGAAGTAATTTTTTCTCTTCAAGAATCAGCTGGCTGAGGACAAAATCTATCTGGCCGCCTCTGGCAAATCCATTTCCAACCCCAACTCTAAGTCTGGCGTAATTGTTTGTAATCAGACAGTAGTCAATGTTTTTCAATCCATTATGGCCGCCGTCATTACCTTGTTTGCGCAAGCGAAGAGTGCCAAAAGGAAGTGCGATGTCATCTACAACAACTAATAGATTTTCAAGTGGCAGTTTCAACATCTTGACATAGTAACTGACTGCTTTTCCACTAAGATTCATATATGTGGAAGGCTTGAGCAGCGTCAGCGTGCGTCCCTTGTATTTCATTTCGGCCGTACTGCCGTAACGTCCTGATATAAAAGAGATATTGGACGCCCCGGCAAGGGCATCCAATACCATAAATCCCATATTGTGACGGGTGCCGGCGTATTCATCGCCGATGTTACCTAATCCTGCGATCAAGTAATTCATGCCCGTTTTTTATTTCTTGTCTTCAGCAGGTGCCTCTGCAGCTGTATCAGTTGCCGGTGCGCCTTCTCCTGCAGCGCCCTCGTCAGTATCTGCAACAGCAGCACGTGTCATCCTGACTGCACAGATAACTGTGGTCTTTGGAGAGATAATGCTTATGTTGTCATAAGAGAGATCGCCTGCATTTATTTCCTTTCCAAGCTTCAGTGTTGTCACGTCAACAGGAAGCTCGTCAGGCAGATTTGCTTTCATACCTGAAACGCGGAGTTTGCGTGCGTAGATAAGGAGTTTACCTCCCTGTTTTACACCATCGGAGTTACCTGAAACCTTAACAGGAACATTGATTGAAATCGGCTTATCATTAGTGACTGCAAGAAAATCAGCATGTAACGCCCTGTCTGTTACAGGATGGAACTGAATCTGATGCAGAATGGCAGGAATTACCTTGCCTTCAATGTCAAGATTGATAATATATGAGAACGGAGTGTTGGTAATAACGTTCAACTCTTTCTCATCAACTGAGAATGATGTGTTTTCAACTCCATTTCCATAAACAACGCAGGGAACGTTATTACCCCTGCGGACGCTGTTTACATCGGCTTTTTTGCCGGTTTTTCTAAGCGTACCTTTAAGTGTTACTTCTTTCATAATAATAAAAAATGTGTTACTCAGTCCGGCCTTTCCGGACCCCATTGCACCAAAAATATTTTTTTAGGCGACGGCAAAAGTAAGAGTAATTATACAAATTCTCAAATATTTTTCTATTTAATTAATAATTCGGATTATTGAAGAGCATCGGACGCTTTTGCCCATTCTAATGTCCTGTAATACGAATTAAGATTTGTATAATTATTATTTGGAATGTATGTGCTTAATCCTGAATAGCTTGTAATAGAGATGTTGAGGAAAATATCTGTGGCGAGCTTAAATGGGACGGCAAGGCTCATTGCTTTTTGAAAAGACTCATATTCAGCCGAATCCGAGAGCGCATTGACGTAATCCCCCAGATCGAAAAACCAGGGATGATTACCTCGGTAATACTGTTGAATATAGCTTGTATTCAATGTGTCGAGTCGGTCATAATGGCTGTCGTAGATTCCTTTGCAGATATTTGCGAGTCCGTCAAGAGCCGAGCAATCTACTAATGATACAGTGGCTGATCTCATTATGCCGCTGTATGAGTTGTACAGGTCGTAATAGTCCTGGCATACCATGGTCATGCCCTCTGTATTATTATAAGGTGGGTACAGAAAGAGCTTTTCGATAATGATGTTATATGGGAAACTCTCAGCAAGTATCTCTGTTGGAGAAAAGATAATATAGTCGCATTTCTCTTTTAACTGATATGCCACTTCAATGCCTCCCATAAGACAACAGTCAAACAGAATGAGGTCATAATGATGAGGAAGCGCATTAGCCAAATCAATCAGGTCAATTTCAGATCCGTTGTCCTCTCCGAAGCTTTTTAAATCTTCTCCTGATTTGACAAGATGGCTGTAAGGATCCTCATAATCTAATGAAAACCTGGTTGATGATGTGGCGTCGGTCGGAGAACCGTAATAGCCGGCAGGCAGCCAGCCTGTGGCGTGAGACCATAGTATCAGAGTGTGATGGTTGGCAGGATATGCGGCCTCTGCATCTGCAAGAACCTGAGCAAAACCTGAGGCTTCTGAAGAGTTGAAATCAGAGCCGTATGCCATAACAGTCTCCTCGTATTTTTCTCCTGAAGCAGATGATTTATACCTTTTAAGTGTTGCATTGCCGGCGCCGGTATGGTAAAAAACCATCAATATTTCCTCTTTATTGTCGCTTTTCGGGAGATATCCGTCAATAATATCCTGCAATGATGTCTCAGCATAACCTTTAAGTGAGTTCGCGGCCGATATGTAAATAAGAATGGAGTTGACGGAGTGTTCAGGACCATCTTTACTGCTGCAGCACGATGAAATAATGGCCAGGAAAGTTAAGCCGATGAATAATAATATGATATGTGATAATGCCCGTTTCATAAGGAATAGTGTATTTCAAGACACATCTCCGTGCCAAATATACTCTTTTTTAATGATTGAAAATACCTGTCCCACAAAATAAATATGTATATTTGTGTAAGTAATAAAAAATGATATCATTATGAAAGCAGGTTCTATTTTTTCATTTATTGCAGGCACGCTGATAGGCGCGGCAGCTGCAGCTATTTATCTCTCTTCTGAAAGTGGGGAGAAAACGAGAGAAAAGATAAGAGAGACTATCGACAATGGCGTTGACAGTGCCAAGAGTGAGTATAAAAAAGCGCGTAAGAATGTAAGACGTTATGCTGAAGACATTGAAGATAAGGTCAAAAGTGAGGCAGAAAATGTCAGACAGAAGGTCAAAGAGGCTACAAAGACAGCATAATAATTGTCGATTCTCATGGACGTAAAGGAGATATCAAAGCCTATTGAAGATGTAGGCAAATCAGCCAGGGAATATGTGAATGTAAAAATTGATCAGGCTAAACTCAGGTTAGCCAAAGAACTTTCACAGATTTGCAACATATTGTTTGCCTGGATGATAATAATATTGGCTATTGCTCTGACCACCGGATTCCTGTGCGCTGCTCTTGGGCAGTGGGTAGGGCAGATGGTCGGTTCTGTCTCCCTGGGCTATTTGATTTCAGGAGGAGTACTTTTAATTGTGACCTTATTATTAATCATTTGCAAGCGCCACTTATTTATCAATGGCCTTGTCAGAACATTTGTGAAAATATTCTTTGATGATGAAAGCGATAAATGACAATTACAGATATAGAAGCATACGCAATATGCGGCAGTTGAATATGCAGATCCGTCTTCTCAGAAGGGAATCGGAGAGGGCAAAAGATAATTTTAATAAGGATGTAAATTATGCCTGCTGGTATTATAGTCCCACAAGGATAGTAAGAGAGGCAGGAAATTTTCTAAAAAATCAGATTATGCACTTTATAAGGACAGTGTTTGTATTAACAGTTATGGGACTTTTTGTTACTTCCTGCAGTCAAAATAAGGAGGGAGAAAATTTTAAATATTCAGTAGATGAATTTGCCGACATTGAGGTATTGAGATATCAGGTGCCGGGATGGAATGATCTGACCATGAGTCAAAAAGAGTATGTTTACCACCTTTGCGAGGCAGCCAAATGCGGAAGGGATATTATCTGGGACCAGAATTTTAAGGGGAACCTTTTCGTACGCAAGGCTCTTGAAAAAATAATTAATGATTATAAGGGAGACAGGGAGTGCGCCGATTATGCGGATTTTCTGGTTTATGCAAAGCGGGCCTTTTTCAGCAACGGCATTCATCATCATTATGCAGAGGGAAAGATTATCCCGCAGTGCAAACAGGAATAT
>CAZPLM010000002.1:0-4721 GCA_964587275.1 uncultured Muribaculaceae bacterium
TGATGTAAATGAGGCTAAGAAGAGAGTGGCGAGCCTCATAAAAGAAATAAATAAATGCATATCACTGCTTAATAATTGATGGAAAAGCATAATATCAAAATCATTATTGGAGGAAGAAGTTACAAATACTTATTATCTCCGGATATGGAGGAGACTGTTCGTGCAGCAGCAAAGAGGATAGATAGCAGATTATCATCAGTTAAAGAAAAATATAGAGAGAAAGATATGCAGGATATTCTGACCATTGTGCTGTTGGAATATATGATCAAGCTGATACGGCTTGAAAGCAATTCTGAAACAGAACAATTGATGGAAGAGTTGCAATCATTGGATAAAAAATTAGGTGAGTATATAATTAGCCGTTAGTTCTGCTCTTTGCCAAAATCAACATTTTTAATTGAACCGAGTCACTCGACAGTCGAAGACAGGCCTGGGTTACCCTTCGGGGGATTCCGTTAGCGGGACGTTGGAAGTCTGAAACATATTTGTCGGAGCTCAAATCTTAATTTATTAAGATTTTTGGACTTACAGCTACTAACGGCTTTTTTTCAATCAGTTAAGTATTTCTGTCATTTTGATTCACGATCAAATAAAATAACCATATATACTTAACAAACTAACAGATGAATAATATTATAATTGCTCTTATTTCTGCGGCGGCAGGTATTGGACTTTACATATTTATTATGAGAGTTCTGCTTAAGAGAAAAAGCAGCGAGATCCTGGAAAATGCCGAAAAAGAGGGGGAAAATATCAAGAAAGAGAAGATATTTCAGGCTAAAGAGAAGTTCCTCCAGTTAAAAGGTGAGCATGAGGCTTTTATCAATGATAAAAATTCTCAAATACAACAGACCGAAAATAAATTGAAGCAGAGGGAGATGCTTCTTAATCAACAAGGTTCCGAACTTGGACGAAAACAGAAAGAAAATGAAACAATAAAAGAGAATCTTAAAGCCCAGCTCGACATATTAAATAAAAAGACGGAAGAATATGAAAAGTTAAGGTCGGAAGTGATTGTAAAACTTGAGGAGGTGGCAGGGATGACTGCCCAGGACGCAAAGAACCAGCTGGTTGATACAATGAAAGATGAGGCTAAGACCCAGGCTATGTCATATATCAACGATGTTATGGATGAAGCCCGTCTTACAGCAAGCAAAGAGGCAAAAAGAATTGTTATCAACACTATTCAGCGTACTGCTCCTGAAACGGCCATTGAAAATGCGGTAACTGTATTCAATATTGACAGTGATGAGATAAAAGGAAGGATTATAGGTCGAGAAGGTCGCAATATCCGTGCACTTGAAGCAGCAACGGGTGTAGAAATAGTTGTCGATGATACTCCTGAAGCAATTCTCCTTTCTGCATTTGACCCGGTTCGCCGAGAGGTTGCAAGACTTGCACTGCACCAGCTTGTTGCTGATGGACGTATCCATCCGGCAAGAATCGAAGAGGTGGTTGCAAAGGTGCAGAAACAACTGGATGATGAAATAATGGAGACTGGTAAACGTACCTGTATTGATTTGGGAATCCACGGGCTTCATGTTGAACTTATCAGGATGATAGGCCGTATGAAATATCGTTCATCTTACGGACAAAATTTGCTTCAACACTCACGTGAGGTTGCAAACATTTGCGCAACAATGGCTTCCGAGCTTGGATTGAATGCAAAACTGGCGAAACGTGCCGGACTGCTTCATGATATAGGAAAAGTTTCAGAAGATGAGCCTGAACTGCCTCATGCTTTGCTGGGAATGAAGATCGCGGAGAAATATAAAGAGAAACCTGAAATTTGCAATGCAATCGGCGCTCACCACGAAGAGATTGAGATGAATTCGCTTATAGCTCCGCTTGTTCTTGTTGGTGATGCTATCTCAGGCGCTCGTCCAGGTGCAAGAAGAGAGGTTATCGAGTCCTACATTAAGCGTCTTAAAGATATGGAAGACATCGCTTTGGCCCATCCTGGCGTAACAAAGACCTATGCAATACAGGCAGGTCGTGAACTCAGGGTTATTGTAGGAGCAGAACAGGTAGATGACAAACAGTGTGAAGATCTCTCAAATGAAATAGCAAAGAAAATTCAGAACGAAATGACCTACCCTGGTCAGGTAAAGATTACGGTTATCCGTGAAACCCGTTCAGTATCTTTTGCTAAATAATTTATAGAAAAATAGTTAGTTATGGAAGAAAAAAGGAAAATCGACATTGATCTGAAGCCTGAAATCGCCCGTGGAGTGTATTCTACCTTTACGGTTATTACTCACTCATCATCAGAGTTTATCTGCGATTTTATCCAGGCCCTGCCAGGTTCACCAAAGCCTGAGGTTGTCAGTAGAATTATTATGTCTCCTGATCATGCAAAAAGATTTCTCAAGGCTCTTCAGGACAATATTGAAAAGTATGAAAGCAAGGAAGGACCAATAGTGCTGAAAAGTGTAAATTCACCTATTCTTCCACCAACAGGTGAAGCCTGATCATAACTCACAAAAAGATCAGACTTTAGATCTCATTCATGTAAAAAGCCGGTTCAAGTCAATTGAACCGGCTAATTATTTATATGTCTAAATGCAATTATTTTACAGCATTCATTCCTGCTTTGATCGCTTCCTCATTCATTGGAATAAGATTGTGGTGACGAGGTGGAAGTGATTTCTTCAGACCTTTGATTACATTGTCTAAAGAAACAATGCTTTTCATTTTAAGATAGGCTCCGAGAATTATCATATTGTAAGCTTTTGCATTGCCCATCTTTGCAGCCTCTTCGGAAGCATCTATGCTTTTGATCGTTATGTCAGTACGTTCCGGTTTATGGGTAATGCCATTCGGATCATACAACAAAAGTCCTCCGGGTTTGACTCTGGATTCAAACTTGTCAAGGGACTGCTGGTTTAGAATAATTGCTGTGTCAAAAGTACTTAGGATAGGGGAACTGATCTTTTTGTCACTAAGTACCACAGATACATTACAGGTACCGCCACGCATTTCAGGACCGTAGGAAGGCATCCATGTTACTTCAAAATCCTGCATGATACCTGAGTAGGCAAGGATTTTACCCATTGACAATACCCCCTGTCCGCCAAATCCTGCTATTATTATTTCTTCTTTCATAATTTGATTTCTTTTTGAATATAAGATTAATAAATGCCACTCTTTTACCTGTCTTTCATGTCGCCAAGTGGATAGAATGGAATCATATTTTCATTCAGCCATTCATACGCCTTGACAGGTGTGGTCTTCCATCCTGAATTACAAGTACTTACCACCTCGATAAATGATGTACCCTTTTTCATCATCGAGTTTTTAAATGCTTTTAGGATAGCCGCTTTTGTTTTTCTGACAGCGGCAGGAGAATTGACTGTCTGACGTGTGACAAAGCAGGTTCCTTCAAGCTGAGCAATCAGTTCGGTAATCTTCAACGGATAGCCGTTTAATTCGGCAACCCTGCCATAAGGAGTTGTTGCAGTAACTTGACCGAGAAGGGTAGTAGGTGCCATTTGACCGCCTGTCATACCATATATTGCATTGTTGATGAAAACAACTACAATATTTTCACCTCTGTTGCAGGCGTGCATAATTTCAGCGCATCCTATTGATGCCAGGTCACCATCTCCCTGATATGTAAATACATATTTATCCGGATTAAGCCTCTTTATAGCAGTAGCAAGTGCCGGGGCGCGACCGTGAGCGGCCTGCTGCCAGTCTATATCAAGATAGTTGTATGCGAATACAGAACAGCCAACAGGGCTAACGCCAATTGTCTGTTCCTGGATGCCCATTTCATCAATCACTTCAGCAATAAGTTTGTGTACAGTGCCATGTGAACATCCTGGACAATAATGCATAATATTGTCAGTAAGCAATGGCGACTTGCCATATACTTTATTTTCCGGTTTGATTATTTCTTTTATATCCATTGCATCCTTACTTTAAAGTTTTCAAAAATGCTTCATAAACTTCATCAGGTGAAGGTATCATACCGCCCTGTCGTCCGTAAAAGCTTACCGGAACTCTGCCGTTGGCAACGAGCCTGACGTCTTCTACCATCTGACCTGCGTTGAGCTCAACAGTCATGATACTCTTTACTTTAGGGACTAGAGCGTCAATCTCTTTCTTTGGGAAAGGGAAGAGGGTGACAGGCCTTAGAAGACCGACCTTATATCCGTTTTCTCGTGCTTTGTCAATTGCAGTTTCGCAGATTCTCGACATACATCCGAATGCAACCATTAGATAATCTGCATCTTCTGTCTTATATGTCTCATATCTTACCTCATTTTTCTCAACCTCTGCATACTTCTTCTGCAATTTGATGTTAAAGTTTTCCTGTACTTCAGGATCAAGGGCAAGGGAGGTGATGATATTTCGTTCTCTATCCGGAGTTTTTCCTATTGTTGCCCATGAAGAGCAGAGTTTAGCGATTTCCTCTTTAGTACGCCTTGGTTTAGCAGGCCTGAATTCAACTTTTTCCATCATCTGACCGATAACTCCATCTGCAAGTATCATTGCAGGATTACGATACTTGAAGGCCAGTTCGAATGCAAGATCTACAAAATCATACATATCCTGAACCGATGCAGGCGCAAGAACAATTAGCCTGTAATCACCGTGTCCACCGCCTTTTGTTGCCTGGAAGTAATCTCCTTGACTTGGCTGAATTGTTCCAAGACCCGGACCTCCGCGCATTACATTAACTACAAGACACGGCAGTTCGCTTCCGGCAAGATAAG
>CAZPLM010000002.1:4731-14359 GCA_964587275.1 uncultured Muribaculaceae bacterium
CCGGACTACTTGAAGAGGTCATAACCTTTTTTCCACAACCTGCTCCACCATAGACCATGTTGATTGATGCCACCTCGCTTTCAGCCTGGAGGACAACCATTCCGGTCTTCTCCCACGGCTTTTCTTTCATAAGTGTTTCCATCACCTCCGATTGCGGGGTGATAGGGTAACCGAAGTAACCGTCACACCCAAAATTTATTGCAGCGTAAGCGATTGCTTCATTTCCTTTCATTAATACTTTTTCTGCCATATTGTCAAGTCTGTTTTTTAGATTTTTACACGGTAAACCGAAATAACGGAATCAGGACATACCGTTGCGCAATTTGTACATCCTATACAGCTGTCTGGATTTGCCATATAGACGAAATTATAACCTTTGCCGTTGACCTCGTGGGACAGGGCAATGGTCTTCGTAGGACAGTTGGCGATGCATAATCCGCATCCTTTACATCTTTCCTTGTCAACTACAATAGCTCCTTTTATTGCCATTTTATTATTTTTTTTGGTTAATAGTTATTTCTATTTTGTCGAATAAAAGCGGAATCCTGCTCCGATATGCTCAATTATGTAATTCCAACGCAGGATTATTCCAATCAAAAGTAAAATTCCTAAAATTATCAATCCTTTCGTTGTAGCGCTCTGATTGGAAAACCACGTATTTATCCGTTTAAACATCCTTCTCAATTCTTATTCTGGTGTCAACCGCAGTAAGAGACTTTTCATTTCCCAGGAGCGGATTGATATCCATTTCATAAATCTCCGGGGCTGCCTGACACAATGCGGAGACTCTTCTTATTGTTTCGTTGAAGACGACTTCATTGACGCCCTCCTGACCTCTTGTCCCCTGAATCATTTTATAACATTTCAGAGAATGGATCATTTCGGTGGCTTCAGTTTGCGAAACAGGCGACAGACCGGATGAGATATCTTTCAACACTTCAATGTAAATACCTCCCATTCCGCACATTACCAGGGAGCCGAATCTGTCCTCTTTTTTGGCTCCGATAAAGACTTCAGTACCTGAAAGCATCGGCTGCAGCTGAATACCGACAACTCCTTCAATTTTTGACATTCTTTCAAATTCCATGGTCAAGGTATGTTCATCACTTACATTCAGGACAACACCTCCGACATCAGATTTGTGGACAGGACCGATAACCTTCATGGCAACCGGCCAGCCAATATCTACTGCTGCCTTTTTTGCCTCTTCACAGTTCTGAGCTACATATTCCTTGACACGGTTGATCCCTGCAGCATCCAACAGCAGCATGACTTTTTCAGGAGGCAGATATCCATTGCTGCTCTGGCTAATGATCTCCCTTATAAGTTTTATATCGACAGGAGGCAGATTGGTGTCAAAAATCGGGGCAGGACGGTTCATTATTTTGGAAATTGCCTCTCCGAAAATAACTTCATCAGAGAAGGAAATTCCTCCCTTGTTTTGGAACTCCTCAATCTCATCCTTTGCATTGACAATGGAAGTAAAGACTGGGAAAATCGGTATTTTGCAACTCTTCTGTTTTTTTAGAATCACATCGCATGCTCCATAAATGTCACCAAGGCCGGGATTTCCAAAAATGACAGTAATCGCATCTACATCAAAGTCCCTTTCGCAGGCATCAATTGCTTCAGAAAGGTGCTCAGGGGTACCGGTCGCAAGAATGTCAACAGGATTACCGACAGCTGAACCTATATATAATTTTGAAAGAAGTTCTTCCGCTTTTTTGCCCTCAAAATGAGGAATGCTTATACCGTGTGAACACAGCGCGTCTGCAAGCATAACAGCAGGACCTCCCGCATGGGTGACAATCCCCATTCTCTTTCCTTTTGGAGTCGGAAGCATCATTGCGGCAGCAACTGTAACAATTTCTGAACGGCTGTAGCATCTAACAATGCCCGCTTTTCTAAAAAGAGCATTTACTGCCTTATCAGGTGATGCAAGAGCACCGGTATGAGAAGTTGCGGCTCTACTGCCTACATCACTGTATCCTGCTTTTATCGCAACAATCTGAGCTCCTTTTTTTACAAGCGAGGCAGAATGTTTTAAGAATTTCTGAGGATTATTGATGCTTTCTATGTAAAGCATTTTGACAGGAGAGCTTTTGCCGTGGACATAAGTCTCGTCAAGATGCTCAAGAATATCTTCCACTCCTAACTGGGCTGAGTTGCCTACGGAAAATAGTGAAGAAAAATGGAGTCCGAGCTTTGATGCGGCTTCAAGGATAAAAACTATTGTCGCACCGGATCCGGAAATCAGGTCTGCTCCGAGAGCAGAGAGACGCGGGACAGGTTTTGAAAATATTCCGGCATATTCAGGTGTTACCGCACCTACGCAATTTGGACCTATAAGTGAAGCTCCGGCATTGTTTACAATATCAACAATTTCTTTCTCGTATTTTCCGCCCTCTTTTGAACTCTCTCCAAAACCGGCTGAAAGAATGATGATTCCGCCACAGCCCTTTTTGTTGCAAAGAACTCTTACTGTCTCAACACATAATTTAGCAGGAATAGCAAGAATTGCAAGATCTACATCCGGCAACTCCTCGATTGACTTGTAAGTCTTCTCTCCCTGTACATTATCCGCTTTAGGATTAACCACATATAGAGTTCCTTTATAATTGTGCGTCTTAAGATTTTTCAGAACTGAACCGCCTGGCTTGTGCAAGTCTTCGCTGCCGCCCACGACTACAATGCTTTTAGGTGATAGTAATAAAGGATTAAGCATAAATATATATTCTTTATTGACAAAAATAATGAAATTTTATTAAACAATACAAATTACTTCAAGAAAGTTAATTAATATTCCTTATCACTTTCAATTTGAAATAATAGTTTTAATCGAATTATTTTTTATGGAGATTAGTGTAATTATTTGTAATTTTGAAAAATATAATGATAGAGATGGGTAAGATTTTAATCAAACACGTTATTCTTGACGGAAAAAAGAAAGATATTTTTATCAATGGCGATAAAATTGAAACAATTGCGGATACATTGGAAGCGAAAGGCGATGAAGAGGTTATTGACGCACAATGGAAACACGTTATTCCCGGGTTTGTCAATATGCATACTCATTCTGCGATGACGCTTATGAGAGGCGTTGAAGAGGATACTCCTTTGCAGCAATGGCTTCAGCGAATATGGGCAATAGAGCCTCACCTGACTGACGAGATGATTTACTGGGGGACCAAACTTGCAGTACTTGAAATGATTAAAAGCGGGACTACCTCTTTTCTCGATATGTACTGGAGAAACCCAGTCTCAGAAAAAGCGGCAAGCGAGATGGGTATTCGCGGTAATTATTCATACGTTTTTCTGGATAATTTTGATAGAGAGAAAGCTCGAAAGTGTATAAAAGAGTGTGAGGAAAATTATGAGATTTCAAGCAATTGGGGCACTTTATCTCGTTTTGATATAGCTGTCCACGCAGATTATACTGTAAGCGAAAGTTCCATCAGGTGGGCAATCGATTTTGCACGCAGCCATAATTTGAAGTTTCACATCCATCTTTCAGAGACTGAACATGAGGTTTTGGAAGACGAGAATAAGTTGGGAATGAGTCCGGTGCAGCATTTTGAGTCACTTGGCGCACTTGGCCCTGATGTAATAGCTGCCCATTGTGTGTGGATAAGTGAAAATGATATCCGTGTTTTGGGGAGAAGAGGTGTGAGTGTCGTTCATAATATTAACTCAAACTTGAAATTAAGTTCCGGTTATAAGTTCAAATATGAAGAGTTGAAGGCGGCAGGAGCGAATGTATGTCTCGGTACAGATGGTGCGGCTTCGAACAACAATCTGGATATGCTGGAATCAATAAAGACAATGGCCCTCCTTCAGAAGGCCTGGAGAAAACGTCCCGATGCTATGCCGTTGAAAGATCTGATGGATATTTCGACATATAACGGTGCAAAGGCTCTCGGTATTAAGACAGGTAAAGTAGAGGAGGGGTATTTAGCTGATTTGGTGCTGATTGATGCACATTCATCAGCATTTGTGCCTGATTTTAATTTCATTGCAAATCTTTTCTATGCTGCAAACAGCTCATGTGTGGATACCGTTATTTGCAATGGAAAGGTTATTATGAGAGACAGAAAGGTAGATGGTGAGGATGAGATACTTCATCGTTCTGAAGAATTGGCTGAAAAATTAATAAAAATGCAATAATATGGAAGAAAAGTTACAAAAGATTCATGCTGCCGCCGAGTATGTGAGCAGCAAATTGGGAGGTATTGCTCCTCAGGTGGGAATAATTCTTGGCAGCGGACTTGGCAAACTTGCTGATGAGATAGAGGATCCAATTGTCATTCCTTACGCACAGATTCCAAATTTTGTCCGTTCAACTGCTGTAGGGCACAAGGGTAATTTTATTGTCGGTAAATTATCAGGTAAATATGTGTGTGCAATGCAGGGCAGATTCCATTATTATGAAGGTTATTCAATGGATCAGGTCACACTTCCTGTAAGAGTGATGGTTGTCCTTGGAATAAAAAACCTCTTTGTCTGCAATGCGGCAGGAGGCGTCAATTTCGATTATAAACTTGGTGATCTGATGATTATCCGGGACCATATCAACTTACTTCCAAATCCGTTGATTGGTAAGAATATGGATGAATTCGGGCCTCGTTTTCCGGATATGACACATCCATACGATCCTGCTCTGATAAAAAAATGTGAAAAGATTTGCGACTCTCTGGGGCTTAATATTCGCAAGGGCGTTTATCTTTCAGGGACAGGTCCTACTTATGAGACTCCTGCTGAATATAATTTTTACCGTGTTATCGGTGCTGATGCAGTCGGCATGTCTACAACACCGGAAGTTATAACAGCAAGACATTCAGATATTCCTGTATTTGGAATGTCTGTGATAACCAATGAAGCGCATCATTTTACTGATGATTTCAAAAATGATGGAGATGATGTTGTAAGAGCTGCAAATGCTGCTTCAGACAGACTGATTACTATTTTCAAAAAAATGATAGAGTCTCTTTAGCGCTATGAAAAGTTTTTTTCCTTATGATACGGTAGAACTTAGCAATAGTGGCAGGGAATTGATAATTCTCGACCAGACTTTGCTGCCTCATCAGGAAAAATTCCTGCATCTCACTACTGCTGAACAGATATTCTATGCTATAACACTCTTAAAGGTCAGGGGAGCTCCTGCTATCGGCATTGCGGCAGCATTGGGCGTTGCGATGTGTATGAACCGATACAAGGCAAAAGATGTAGATTCGCTCGAAAAGGAATTTTTAAGGGTGAAGAGGTATCTTTATATATCAAGACCTACTGCTATCAACCTGATGTGGTCTCTTGACAGGATGGAAAGGTGCTTTTATGAGACAAAGGCAAAACATGAAGATGACAAGAAAGCTGTTCAGAATATTAAAGATGAGTTGACGGCAGAGGCGAGATCTATCAAGTTGGAAGATATCAGGATGTGTCTTTCCATTTCAGAACATGGATGCACTCTTCTTAAACCCGGGGTGGGTATTTTAACACATTGCAATGCAGGACATTTGGCTGTTTCAAGATATGGTACAGCACTTGGCCCGATATATCTTGCACAACAGAAGGGATATGTTCCAAAAGTCTATGCTGATGAGACAAGGCCTATGCTTCAGGGAGCAAGACTTACCTCTTACGAACTCATGAAAGCCGGAGTAGATGTTACTCTTATATGTGATGATATGTCCGCGCTTGTTATGAAACAGGGAAAAATTGATATAGTTTTTGTAGGGTGCGACAGGATTGCCGCAAATGGAGATGTCGCAAACAAGGTGGGTACAAGTATGGTTGCTATTCTTGCGAATTACTATAAAATACCATTTTATGTCTTAGGACCAACAAGCACTATTGATTTTAACTGTCAGAAAGGTTCTGATATTGTGATAGAAGAGAGACCTTCTTACGAAGTGACAGATATGTATTATGATAAGCCTATGGCGCCTAAAGGTGTCAAGGTCTATAATCCCGCATTTGATATTACCCCGGCTGAACTGATAACAGGAATAATAACTGAACGAGGCATATCTAAACCATCGAATTTACAAAAACTGAGATTGGAGCGTAAATGATAAAGTTTATCAGTTTATCGAGCGGAAGTAACGGCAATTGCTACTATATCGGAGATGATGAGAAAAATATTTCTCTTCTGATTGATTTTGGTATAGGCGGACGTACTGTAAAGAAGAGACTTGCGGCATTTGACATTGCTGCCGACAAGGTTGACTTCATACTTATTTCCCATAACCACATGGATCACATCAAGTATCTCGGCGGTTTTACAGAGAAATTCAAAAAACCGATCTATACGACAAAAAAAGTCCATAATGCACTTGAAAATAATTTTTGCACTAAAGGTCACCTGTGTGGCTGTGTGAAAGATATTGAAGTCGAAAAAGAGTATGAATGCAGAGGCGTTCGTTTCACATCGTTTCTTGTCCCTCACGATGCTATTGAAACAGTCGGTTATTATATTGATTTCTTTGGAGTTACATTCACCTTTATTACAGATATCGGATATGTGACAGATGATGCAGTGTCTTATTGTCGTAAGTCATCCAATTTGATAATTGAATCCAATTATGATCTTGATATGCTTATGAGCGGAAGTTATACCCCTGAATTAAAGGTGCGTATCGTACAGGGACATGGCCATCTGTCTAATGAACAGTCCTCAAGCCTGCTTAAACGTGCATATCACGAAGGATTGCAGAATGTCTTCCTGTGTCATTTAAGTCAGAATAACAATACTCCGCAAAAGGCTTTTGAGTGTGCTTCTGAAGCTTTGAGGAGTATTGGAATCAATGACGTACCTGTTTACTGTCTGCCTCGAAGTGAGGCTTCTCAGGTGTTTTCGTTTTAGGATATGCCCTAATCGACAAATTGCATTTTGTAATACTTTGGAGTAAGCTTCTCACCTGTAGCTCGTTCGATCATATCATCCCAGCCGTATTTCATACCCGGGTTGAAAACGTACTCCTGCATCCAGCTTCCAACTTCGGGTTTGCCATAGTAGCAGTCATTCTTATCACCGGATTTGGTGATATTGTTGATGATGTAATAGTGCATTTGTGAGGCGAAAAGCTCTCCAAGCTGATAATTGTGATAATAGCAAGGATAGAGGGCTATATGGATCTTTGTCGCCCAGTCAGGTTCATTTCTGCCTTCCGGACAATTGACCAACTGATATTTCTTAACCAAATCCCACCAAAGTCTGTTAAGATCCTGATCGGGATCAGCATATAAAGCCTTTTCAAATCTATACACGACCTGTACCCAACGACTGAACACAAGTTGTTTAAGCCTTGATGCTTTTGCGCACTCTTCACTGATTGCATTTTTTTCTTCATCGCTGATTCCAAGCATTACCTGCATCCATTCAGGGTTGCGAGAGTTGCGTTCAAACAACATTGCAACAGCCTCAGTGGTAAATGAATTTGCCGCATCTCTGAGAAAATACGGATTACCTGCAGCATCATGTCCCTGAGCATATACGCCATGACCGAATTCGTGAAGCATTGTGCCCATCCAGTTTTCATTAGGTACAATATTGCAAAGCACCCTGATATCGCCCTCACGGTTTATATCTGTACAGAATGCATGCTGATTCTTTCCATCTCTTGGGTATAAATCGCTGTGGTCCATTATTGGATTGACATTCAGACCAATGCTCTCATAATACTGAGCAGTCAGCTTTTCGAGGTTCTTGTCAGAATAATATTTATCCAGATCAACAGGGTAGAGGTTTGGCGCTTCCTGGAAGAAACGGCCCTGAAAATGCCATGGCATAAGCTTGTCTGCCGGAATACCATATCTTTTTGAAAATTCCGTATCCATTTGAGCCTTGACTTTTGCAAAGCCATCCCTGGTCATCTCGTCAAGTTCGTCAAATAATCTTGATATCTCCTCCGGATCCTCTTCAGTGAGCATCATACTCATTGAATGGTAATTTTCAAATCCGAGCGTGCGCGCAAGTTCGTTACGCAGTTTTACAACCTCTATAATATCCTTTGCAACAAGTGGCCCAATAGCTTTGTGAGCTTCCCATGCACTCTGAAGGTCTGAGTTGTTAGTCGATTGATGAAGTATCTCTTCGACCTGGTTGTCATTGATCTTATTGCCTTTATATTCTGCTCTGAAACTTGCATATTTCTGCTCGAGCTCAGTCTCTTTGAGCAATATCTTATTAAGAAGGGCAGTGTCTGCCTGATTACCTAAATAGGTGTTATAGAGGATGTCAAGCTCGCGTTTAAGCAGGTCGTTTTTAATGTTGTTTCTTTTCTTTAATTTCTTCAAGACTGAGAAGGTCTCTTTATCAGAGTAGATCTGGTTGAGCTTCATTGATAACTCGGTGTATTTCTGAAAATCAGCCTCGTTACCTGAAGTTGTCGCATTCCAGTATGCCAGATTAGCGGCAGTTGATAGAGAGTCGACTTTTTGATGTGTGCAGTCTATAATTTCTTTTAGTTTTCTTTCTGAATTGCATCCAAAAATCATGATAGAACAAATTAAATAAAGAAACGCTTTTCTCATAGGATAAATATATATTTAGATTTTAGTAAACTCAATTGTGACATCTTTTAAAAGAGATGAGATAATAGAAACATCGTGATCATCAGAAGATATTGAATCTATTGTTATACTTAACGCATTCTTTGTCAATATGTTTACAGTGGTTTTTGTGGAAATCTCAGAGTTGTCGAGCATTGTCAGGGTAAAATTTATAATGCTGTTTTTCTCACTATAATCATATTTGCATGGGAAACTTTGATCAACCGTAATTCCGACTTCAGGCCTCCAGTCATTATTATTTTTTAAATACAGGGTAACTGTGTTGGATTTGAAAAATGTGCTGTTGATGATAAGAGGACCGACAGAAGGCAGAGCCTCGCCATCGCTATATGCTGCAGAAATCTCCCAGTCTCCGTAGAGAAGGTTTTTATTGCTTGTAAGTGTCTCCCAAAAATCACAACTCTGAAGAATCAGAATACTCATCATAAGAAGTATGACTTTTCGCATGGTCTCGATTTTAGTTATTTCTTTACAAAGTTAAAAAAATATAATAGAAAAAATAATCCCCGAAAGGATTATAATTGGCTTTCGGGGATAGATATATTTATAAAACCTGTAATTACAGTTTCGGGCCGGCAGATACCAGATCTGCGCCTGATTTGTTTCCTGTGAACTTTGTAAAGTTCTTGATGAAACGGTTTGCAAGATCTTTTGCCTTTGTATCCCACTCTGCCGGAGTTGAATAGGTGTTACGTGGATCCAGAATATTTGTATCTACATTATGGAGTTTTTCCGGAACAGCAAGGTTGAAAATTGGAATATTGATTGTTTTAGCCTTGTCCATAGAACCATCGAGGATAGCGTCAATGATAGCGCGTGTATCCTTTATAGAGATACGCTTACCTGTACCGTTCCAGCCTGTGTTTACGAGGTATGCTGTAGCTCCGCTTTGTTTCATTCTCTTGACAAGTTCCTCACCATATTTTGTAGGATGAAGAGAAAGGAACGCTGCTCCGAAACATGCAGAGAAGGTAGGAGTCGGCTCTGTAATACCTCTTTCAGTACCTGCAAGTTTTGCTGTAAAACCGCTGAGAAAATAATATTTGGTCTGTTCAGG
>CAZPLM010000002.1:14369-26214 GCA_964587275.1 uncultured Muribaculaceae bacterium
GAGCTTTGATACCGGAGGAAGAACTCCGAATGCATCTGCTGTCAGGAAGATAACCTTTTTTGCCGGACCGGCCTTAGAGACAGGCTTTACAATATTCTTTATGTGGTAGATAGGGTATGAGACACGGGTGTTTTCAGTAACGCTCTTGTCTGCAAAGTCTATCTTTCCATTCTTATCAACAGTAACGTTTTCAAGGAGGGCATCCCTTCTGATAGCGTTGTAAATATCAGGCTCTGCGTTTTTGTCAAGATTGATGACTTTGGCATAGCATCCGCCTTCAAAATTAAATACTCCGTCATCATCCCAGCCATGTTCATCATCACCGATCAGCGCTCTGTTCGGGTCTGTAGAAAGTGTTGTTTTTCCTGTTCCAGAAAGTCCGAAGAAAATGGCGGTATCACCATCTTTTCCGACATTTGCAGAGCAGTGCATTGCGGCAATACCCTTTAATGGAAGAAGATAATTCATGTATGAGAACATTCCCTTTTTCATTTCACCGCCGTACCAAGTATTGATGATAACCTGCATTTTTTCTGTAAGGTTGAATACAACAGCTGTTTCAGAGTTAAGTCCGAGTTCCTTGTAATTGTCAACTTTTGCTTTTGATGCTGTAAGGACTACGAAGTCAGGCTCGCCGAAGTTCCTGATCTCTTCTTCTGTAGGACGGATAAACATATTCTTTACAAAATGAGCCTGCCATGCTACTTCTACTATGAAACGGATCTTGATGCGTGAATTTGCATTTGCACCGCAAAAAGCATCCACGACATAAAGAGGTTTGTTTGAGAGTTCACTTGCCGCAATCTTTTTCAATTCCTTCCATGTCTCTTTTGATGCAGGTTTATTGTCGTTTTTATATTCATCAGAAGTCCACCAGATAGTGTTTTTTGTAACATCATCCATGACCCAGAATTTGTCTTTAGGAGAACGTCCGGTATAAATACCTGTCATAACATTGACAGCGCCAAGTTCTGTTACCTGTCCAACTTCGTAGCCAGTCAGTGAAGGATCTATTTCTGCCTTGTATAAGTCATCATAACTTGGATTGTAAATAATCTTGGTGGCATTCTCAATGCCGTACTTTGTTAAGTCAATTTTTGTCATAATATATTAGTTTTGTTTGATTTATTCTGCCAATGAAAAATTGCCTGTTCTTACCAGCCAGGCGGGCTGCAAAATTAGCAATATTTTTCATTTGTCATGCTCTCTCGCTACAAAAACTAAGCCGTATGGCCACTTATGAAAGTTGTGAATAAGGACCTTTTTGTATCTTTGTTACTGAACTTAAATAATAGTGAGCTGAAATGAATATCTAATGGAAGAGGCAAAAGACGGTGTTTCCTATTTGGAAACTTTAAAGAAGTATTGGGGATTTGATTCTTTCAGGCCTAAACAACTTGAGATTATACAGCAGGCTGCGAAGGGAAATGATGTACTTGCTATTCTTCCGACAGGAGGAGGCAAGTCTCTCTGCTTTCAGGTGCCTTCGATGATGAAGGAGGGAATATGTATTGTCGTATCTCCTCTTATTGCTCTGATGAAAGATCAGGTGGAAAATTTGAAAAAGAGGGGGATAAAGGCCCTTGCGGTATACTCAGGAATGATGTTTCGTGAAATTGATATTACTCTCGATAATGCCATATATGGTGATTACAAATTCCTGTATGTCTCTCCTGAGCGTCTTCGTACAGAATTGTTCCGTGTCCGGGCGTCTAAAATGAATGTCAATTATATTGTTGTAGATGAAGCTCACTGCATCTCACAATGGGGATATGATTTTAGACCGGATTATCTTCAAATCAAGGAGATAAGGGCTATTTTCCCCGGAGTTCCGGTTATTGCATTGACGGCTACGGCTACTCCTTCAGTATCTGAAGATATCATGAGACAACTCGGCTTCAAAAAAGATAACCTTATCGTTTCCGGATTCGAACGTCCCAATCTTTCATATTCTGTAAGAAAGGCTGAAAACAAACTTGGACAACTGCTTAAGGTTTGCAATGGTGTACCGGGCAGTGCAATAGTATATGTAGGAAAGAGAAAAAACGCTGAAGATGTAGCTGGTTTTCTTAATGCAAATGGTATTGATGCCGCTGCTTATCATGCAGGAATGAACCGTGATGTCAGAACTTCTATTCAGGATGAGTGGAAACATGGCAAAAAGAGAATAATTGTCTCTACAAATGCATTTGGGATGGGTATTGACAAACCTGATGTCAGATTTGTCTGTCATTATGAAATGCCATCTTCCCCCGAGGCCTATTTTCAAGAGGCCGGACGAGCCGGAAGGGACGGTAAAAAGGCCTATGCCGTGATGATCTGGAATGATACAGATATCGCCAGGCTCAGACAGATCAATAAAACAGCATACCCTCCTCTTGATTACATAAAAGAAGTTTACCAGAAAGTCTTTCAATTTCTAAAGATACCGTATGAGGAGGGGGCGGGAGTGAGTATGAAATTTGACCTCGAAAAATTTGCGCGTGAGTTTCACCTTCATTCAGCTACGGCGTATTATGCAGTCAAATATATAGAAATGGCCGGGAAGTGGACTTTGACTGAGGAACTTGACGTGCCGTCAAAGGTTAATGTCCTGGTTGGGAGAGATGAACTTTATGGTATTCAGCTCGGGTCAGTTGAGACAGATACGTTTTTAAAGGTTTTGATGAGAATGTACACGGGTCTTTTTAGCGGATATATCAGTATAGATGAAGAAAAGATTGCAAAATTTGGACACTATTCTCCACTGGCAGTGGCAGAAAAACTGCGAAAACTATCGAATAAAGGCATAATAAAATATATTCCAAAGTTCCGCTCTCCATTGCTGAACTTCAATGAGGAGAGAATCTATGAGAAAAATCTACGATTGCCTCAGAAGGATTATGATGATCGTGTAGGCAGGGCGCTTGAAAGGAGTGAAACAATGATAAAATATGTCACTGAAAATGATATATGTCGTAGTCAGATGCTTTTGGCGTACTTCGGACAGAAAGAGTCGAAACCGTGCGGAATATGTGATGTATGTCTTTCAGGAAACGGTAAATAACCCGAGAGCAATTATTTTGTAATTGTTTTCAGTTCCTGAAAAAGCTTTTGGACCGGAAGCCCCATAACGTTGAAATATGAGCCGTTGATTGAGGTAATGGCTGCATATCCTATCCATTCCTGAACTCCATAGGCTCCTGCTTTGTCGTATGGCCTGTATTTATCTATGTAATAGTCTATTTCATTATCACAAAGCTCTCTGAATGTCACCTCTGTGAAAGAGGTAAATGAACGATTTTTATCATTTGTTCTGATGACTACGCCTGTAAGTACTGAATGGGTATGTCCTGAGAGAAGTCGTAAGATCCGTTGAGCGTCAGTTTTATCACAAGGCTTTCCTATTGCAATCATCTCAGATGATCCTTCTTTTGTAACAGGAAGAAAGACAAGAGTATCTGCCGTAATTAAAATCTCATTTTTCTCAAGTTTCCTGTGGAATGTTTCAGATTTATGAAGTGCCAGATATTCAGGAATTTTATCCCATGGCAGATCGGCAGTATAAGCCTCCTTCTCATCCTTGTTTGCTTCAACTGTAAAATTAATATCAAGACCTGCAAGGAGTTCTCTTCTTCGTGGGGAATTGGAAGCGAGTGTTATTTTAAAATCATCAAACATTTTTCCCGGTTATTTTGGCATGGTCGGCAATTTCGTCAGGGAATTTGAATCCCCAAGGCTGCTCAGGATTGAAAATCCATTTATCCTGTGATTTTAATACGCTCTCAATCAAATGTCTTACGCATCTTTTCCCTCCGGGGTAAGGAGAGATTATATCGACAACGTCCCTGACTTCCTGAGTGGCATCGGCCGGAGCCACGGAAAGACCTACAATTCTGAGAACTGGAATGTCGGGAATATCATCGCCGCAGAATGCTACATCAGCAGGAGTGATATTGTGTCTGTCACAGAAATGTAATAAATCCGGCAATTTGTCTTTTGACAGCTGGTAAATGTCTTCAGCCGGAATGCAGAGAGATTTGAATCGGTTGACAATGCCTTCTGAACATCCTCCCGTAATAATTCCAACAGGAAATCCATTAACTACTGCAGTACGAACAGCGAAGCCATCCTTTGCATTATAAATTCTTAACAAATCCCCGTTTGGAAGAGCGAGCACCGAGCCGTCTGTGAATACTCCGTCAATATCAAATACAAATGCCTTTACCTCCTTCAATCCGATCATAATAATGCTTTATTATATGGTGTAATGACCACATGGTTTCCAAGCCTGTTGTTCATAAATTTGTCAAAATCCGTTTGTTTCTCAAACTTGAATCTGATCTGCGTTCTGCATCTCTGAGGAACATGAGTGTTGAGCACAATTTCCCCATTGGCCTTGAATATTTTGTCAAGCTCGATTCCTCCGCATTTCACGATTGTGTATCTTCCCAGAGGAAGGATGCCTGCTATTCCGATGCCTGTATTGGATTCAAAATGTGACATAAGTTCAGTGGATTCAGTCATTGCCATTGGAATTGTGCAATGGGCGAAATCTACTGTCAGTTCAGATTTGTTAGCTGAAGCCGGATTCGCCATAAACGAGAGTTGTCCTGCAATTGAGTGGACATACATCATACTCCAAAGGGCAGGAATGTCTCCCTCGCAGCCGCAAATAATCCCTTCATCATTCAACAGTGACAGAGCAAGGCAGGCTGTGGTCCCGTACTGGTCAATCAGGTCGAAACACTTTATGGTAAGTGATGTGAGAGAATAATGGATACAAATATCTTTTAATGCTATGTACATCTTGACAGCCTCTGTCATGTCGGCATCAGTGCGGTCACTGGAAAGAAGCTGAGGAAGACGGTATGTGGTGAAGACTTTCTTGTAGATTTCTTCTGCAAAACGGTCTATTTTAGAACCTCTGCCGATCTTGTTGGAAAATGAAAGATCAGGCGTGAGATCCGATATTGCAGAAAGAAAATATTCAAGGCTTGATTTTTTATGGTCACTCCATCCTTTGATTTTATTCGCATTATCATCCTCCTCTTTTTTCTTTTCAGCGGTTGCTTCATTGAATTTTTTAGAGATTGAGTCATAGTAACTGCGAATCTCCGAAACAGGTATATCAATAAATGTTACTCCAAACTGAGAAGAGACAGCAGCTCTGTTGATCCTAGACGATATAAGCCATGAACTTTCTCCGCCTATAAGTCCTACTCTGGATTTGGAGAAATAACGCAAAGTCCCTCTTTTGTAGGAGATCTTATCATTTTTTATAACAGGACTATTATTTGCAAATGTGTCAACGGCGTCATCATAATAGTTGAAAAGATCATTTTTCAATGTTTCAAAAAATGATTTGTCATACTCCATCGGTGCGTTATATAGTTTGTTGGCAATGTGATTGTCAGCCAAATATGTGCAAATTTCAAATGCTGCCGCGAGAGAGTTGTGAAGACCGTCAGTAAGGATTGCAACCGGTTTGGGAATAAGGTCAAGATGCTCTTTAAATGATTCTTCAGTTCCACCTGTTGCAATAAAGCAAAGAGTGGCAGTATGGGCATCAGGCTTACTGTCAGATATAAATGGCGGATATACAATGTCAAGTGAGGCGAAGTTTCGCAACTCGTCAAACAATTCTTTTCTTGAATTGATAACGCTCTCATTATTGTGAAGTAATGAAGCAAAAACAATCAACCTTATTTTCTTCATTGAGTAGTGCTTTTGATTGCAAATATAACCTTATTTTAATTAACTTTGCAACTTCGGTATTTCACAAATAATGAACTTAATGGCGTTTAAACAAAGATTTTAATATTATAAAAGATGGAACTTCCTGTAAAATATGACCCAACGCAGGTTGAGGATAAGTGGTATGCTTACTGGCTGAAAAATAATTTTTTTCATTCAGAACCTGATGAAAGAGAACCTTACTCTATTGTTATTCCTCCTCCAAATGTTACCGGAGTACTTCATATGGGGCATATGCTTAACAATACCATTCAGGATGTTCTTGTAAGAAGGGCAAGAATGCTGGGGAAAAATGCCTGCTGGGTTCCCGGAACAGACCATGCTTCTATTGCAACCGAGGCAAAGGTGGTTGCAAAGCTTAAGGCAGAAGGAATTGAGAAGAGCGATCTTACTCGTGAGCAGTTTTTGGAGCATGCATGGGAATGGAGAAAGAAACACGGAGGTATTATATTGGAACAGCTCAAAAAACTTGGCGCTTCCTGCGATTGGGATAGAACCCGTTTTACGATGGATCCACCATTGAGCCAGGCTGTTATTGATACTTTTGTGTATTTTTATAAAAAAGGATACATCTACCGTGGTGTAAGAATGGTCAACTGGGATCCTGTGGGACTTACAGCTGTAAGTGATGAGGAAGTCATTCATAAAGATACTGATTCAAAGCTCTATTATTTGAAATATCCGATAGCTGATGCTGCAGACAAACCGACAAAAGATTTTATAACGATAGCGACCACCCGTCCTGAGACAATCATGGCGGATGCGGCCATCTGTATTAATCCCGATGATGAAAGATATCATCATCTAAAAGGTAAAAAATGTCTTATTCCGCTGATTGATAGAGCTATTCCTGTAATAGAAGACAGTTATGTGACTATGGATTTCGGAACTGGCTGTTTGAAGGTCACACCTGCACATGATGTCAATGACTATGAGATAGGCATCAGGCACAACCTGCCGGTTGTTGATATTATAGATGAACATGGACGATTGAACGAAAAGGCAGTCATACTTGTCGGTGAAGACAGATTTGTTGCAAGAGAGAAGATTGTCAAAATGCTTGCAGATGCAGGTTTGCTTGAAAAGACTGAAGATTACAGATCTCCGGTCGGACATTCTGAAAGAACAAATGCGGTTATCGAACCGCGTCTCTCAATGCAGTGGTTTCTTAAGATGGATGTTCTCTCAAAAGAAGCTCTTGATGCAGTTGAAAGCGGGAAAATCAAGCTTATCCCCGGTAAATTCAAGAATATTTACCGCCACTGGATGGAAAATGCCCACGACTGGTGTGTTTCCCGTCAGTTGTGGTGGGGACAGCAGATACCTGCATATTATCTGCCTGATGGAAAATATGTGGTTGAGGCTTCGGCAGAAAAGGCTCTTGATGCCGCCCGTAAGATATATCCTTCAATAAAAGCAGATGAGTTGAGGCAAGATGAAGATGTGCTTGATACCTGGTTTTCTTCATGGTTATGGCCTATTTCGGTATTTGATCCCGAAAAACCTGGTTTTCCCGACCGCAAACCTAACAGAGACCTTGCATATTATTATCCTACAAATGACCTGATTACAGCCCCTGAAATTTTGTTTTTCTGGGTTGCAAGAATGGTTATGGCAGGAGAGGAATTCTGTCAGGAAATCCCATTTAGAAATGTTTATTTGACTGGTATTGTCAGAGATAAGCTTGGACGCAAAATGTCAAAACAGCTTGGGAATTCTCCCGATCCTATCAAACTTATGGAGCAGTACGGGGCTGATGGTGTGAGGATGGGAATGTTGCTCTGCACTTCTGCCGGAAATGACATTATGTTTGATGAAAGTCAGGTCGAACAGGGCAGAAATTTTTGCAATAAGGTCTGGAACGCATTCAGATTGATAAAAGGATGGAGTGTTGATAGAAATGCAGCTCCTTCTGAAGAAGCGCGCGTAGCAGTGAAATGGTTTGAGAATAAACTCGATTTTACCGTTGAGACTGTTGATGACCATTTTGACAAATTCCGTATTTCAGATGCTCTTATGGCGACATACAAGCTTTTCTGGGATGATTTCTGCGCCTGGTATCTTGAGGTTGTCAAACCTGCATTCGGAAAAAGTATAGACGGGATCACTTATGAGGCCACTGTTCTTTATTTCGAGAAATTGCTGAAAATGCTGCATCCGTTTATGCCTTTCATTACAGAAGAGTTGTGGCAAGCTCTTGAACAACGTGGCGAGGGTGCGACTATTATGCTTCAGCCTTCAGTAAAAGCCACCAAATATGATAAAACAATAATTGATGATTTTGATGTGGCCATTCATTCTGTTGTTGAAATCAGGGCTATAAGACTATCGAAAGGTATTTCGCCTAAAGAGGCTCTTAATCTGATGGTAAAGGGCGTTTATCCTCAAACCGTCACTCCGGTTATCAAAAAGATGGCAAACATAGCTGATCTTAAGATAGTTGATTCATTTGACTGTGAGGCCCACGGCGAGACATTTATGGTTGGAACTGTTGAATTCTCGGTTCCTCTTGAAGGGAAGGTCGATATGGAAGAAGAGCGTAGGAAAGTCGAAGCTGAGATCAAACGTTATGAGGGCTTTCTTAAAGGTGTAACGGCTAAATTGAACAACGAAAAGTTTGTTAATAATGCGCCGGCTGAAGTCGTTGAACTCGAACGCAAAAAAATGGCTGATGCACAGACAAAAATCTGCAATCTAAAAGAGAGGCTGAAATAGTTTTTGACTATGAGACAGGGGTTAACATCAGAAGAGGTCAGGTTAAGCCGTGAAAAACACGGTGCCAATACTCTTACTCCTCCAATAAGAGAGGCGTGGTGGAAACTCCTTTTGAGCAAATTCAAGGACCCGATTATTCAGTTGCTTCTATTCGCTACACTTCTCTCTGTCATATCCGGTTTTTTCCACGGCTCGATGACTGAGAGCATAGGTATTCTTCTTGCTATTTTTCTCGCTACATTTCTTTCATTTATCAATGAATATAAAGCCGGTAAGGAATTTGACATTCTCAATACGATGAGTGATACCGCCCCGGTAAAGGTTGTAAGAGATGGTGTAATTTTTGAAATTTCAAAAACAGAACTTGTTGTGGGAGATATTGTTCTTCTTGAACAGGGAGATGAAGTTCCAGCAGATGGAAGGGTGCTTGAAGCGGTCACGTTCAGTATCAATGAATCTACATTAAACGGTGAATCAGTGCCGGCAAGAAAAGTTGCAAAGAGTGATGAAGAGGTGATTCGTGATGGCTATGAAGGAGCTTATCCTCCTAATATGATCTACCGAGGCACTACGATCGTTGAAGGAAATGGTGTTATGGAGATTGTTGCTGTCGGAGATTCAACGGAAATCGGCAAGACTGCCCGACAGGCTGCAGAAATAACCGGCGAACAGACTCCGTTGAATAAACAGCTTGCAAGATTAAGCAAATTAATTGGCAAAATAGGATTCACTGTTGCCGGGGTCACTTTTTTAGCCTTGGTCGTAAGAGGTTTTATGATAGGAGAGCTCCAGTTTGTCTGGAGTCTGACGAATTTTGAAATAATCCTGACTTTCTTCATGATTGCAGTTACACTAATTGTAGTAGCTGTTCCTGAGGGACTTGCGATGAGCGTTACTCTTTCTCTTGCATACAGTATGAGAAGAATGACAGCTGAACATACGCTCGTTAGAAAGATGCACGCCTGTGAGACAATGGGGGCGACAAATGTGATTTGTACGGACAAGACAGGTACCCTTACTCAGAATATTATGAAGGTACAGTATTGTTCTGAAGAGATCACCCCGTTTTTAGCTGAAATGATTGCATCCAACACGACTGCTCATCTTAATGAAAAAGGTGTGATAGGAAATGCAACTGAGGGTGCGTTGCTGCTGATGCTTAAAGATCACGGGATCGATTATGCGGAATACAGATATGCTGAAGATATTGTAGCACGTCTGCCTTTCTCAACAGAGAGAAAATTAATGGCTACACTCCTTGACAGTGATTTTGTGACTGAAGAAAACGAAGATCAATATTCCCTGTATATAAAAGGAGCACCAGAAATCGTTATTTCCCTCTGCAAATTTGCGGACGAATCTGATGGCAGTAATCATCCGGTTCAAAGGAAAATGGTAGAAGAAGAAGTTGTAAGTTATCAGAAAAAAGGGATGCGACTCCTTGCATTTGCCAAAGGGTATGTAAAGAAAGAATCAGTACCTGATAATCCGACCGAAGAAGATGTTGAGAAATTTATCTATTCAACGGAACTTTCCTGCTGCGGAATAGTCGCAATTGCCGATCCGATCCGCGTGGACGTTCCTCCGGCTATGCGGGCATGTATCGATGCAGGAATAGAAGTGAAAATTGTGACAGGGGATAATTCATTGACAGCAAAAGAAATAGCAAGGCAGTCAGGCTTATGGACAGATGAGGATGATGAAGATAAGCTTATTACTGGCAGGGACTTTTCGATGCTGACTGATGAGGAGGCATATCAGAAGGCTCAGATAATTAAAGTTATGTCAAGAGCAAGACCAAATGATAAGTTGCGCCTTGTTAAAATGCTTCAAAAAGCAGGTAAAGTTGTTGCTGTTACCGGAGACGGAACTAATGACGCTCCTGCTCTAAATCATGCTGATGTGGGACTTGCAATGGGTTCCGGAACTGCCGTAGCTAAGGAGGCGAGTGATATTGTGCTTCTGAACGACTCATTTGCAAGTATTATTAATGCGGTTCAGTGGGGAAGATCGATATATCTAAATATTCAGAGATTCATTCAGTTTCAATTGACAATCAATGTAGTGGCGCTGCTTACAGCACTTATCGGCCCTTTTATCGGCGTTGAGTTTCCGCTTACAGTCACGCAGATGCTTTGGGTGAATCTGATAATGGATACATTCGCCGCTCTTGCCCTTGCAACTGAGCCCTCTGATAAGAAAGTGCTTCAGCAGAAGCCGCGATCAATAAATGACTTTATCATTACAAAAAAGATATGGAGGAATATATTAGTTCAAGGCTTTACATTCCTTATTATTGTGGCATTTATGATTTTATTTTTCATGAAATACTCGGAAGGGCACGAATGGTCATTCGGCCTGAATGTCTGGATTGAAGAGCTTGCTTCTATGAACAGACATGAACTTTCGGTATTCTTTACTGCATTTGTAATGATGCAATTTTGGAATCTTTTCAATGTCAGAACCGCAGGGACAGGGGGATCTGCATTCAATCACTTCTTCAAAAACAAAAGGTTTATCGTAATCGTTCTTTTGATTCTTATACTTCAGATAATCATAGTTCAGTTTGGTGGTGATTTCTTCCGTACTGTACCGCTTCGTTTCGGAGAATGGGTTTTGATAATAGTATCCACTTCATTTGTGCTGTGGGTTGGCGAGATCATCAGATTTATAGGAAGAGTGCGAAATAGAAAACTTTATAACAATATAAAATGACAAAATTTTTACTATTTGGAACAATTGGATGGCCGGAACTTCTGATCATCATATTGATTATCCTTATTCTTTTTGGAGGCAAAAAAATTCCTGAACTTATGAAAGGGTTGGGCAAAGGAGTAAAAAGCTTCAAGGAAGGTGTCAAGGATATTGAGAACGACGTAAATGACAGTCTTAATGACGATACTCCAAAGGGAGCCAAAAAGAGTGATGACAAGAAGGAAGAAAAGTAGCACATAGTTCTCGTAAAAGATATGGCCGGTGGCGATATGACGTTTTGGGAGCATCTTGATGAATTGCGTAAGGTCCTTGTACGTGCCGCAATCGTTCTGATGCTTTTGATGTTTGTTGCATTTTTTAACAAGCAGTTTTTATTCGATGATGTGGTTCTTGCACCATTGTCGTCTGATTTTGCCTTGTATAAAGGCATAAACAGGTTGCTTGCCATGCTCCATTTCAAGCCCATGCAGCCATTTAACATTGAGATAATGAATATCGATATGGCAGCACAGTTCTTCACCCATATCAAGGTGGCTCTCTATGCAGCTATTGTCGTTGGTATGCCATTCATTATCTACCAGTTATGGACATTTGTCCGTCCTGCCCTGTATAAAAATGAAAAACACACGATCCGGAAGTCATTTGCTTTTGCTTCAGTTCTTTTTTATGTTGGTGTAGT
>CAZPLM010000003.1:0-15159 GCA_964587275.1 uncultured Muribaculaceae bacterium
CGGCATCCCCAGAGGGGAGCGGGGTCGCTCATGCGAATCTCGTTTCTGATGATCAGTGAAGTGCATATAAAGAAAAAAGCAGCCTTGCGGACTGCCTTTTATCTTTGAGCGGAAAACGAGACTCGAACTCGCGACCCCGACCTTGGCAAGGTCGTGCTCTACCAACTGAGCTATTTCCGCATTGGGACTGCAAATATATGAACATTTTTTTATCCGACAAAAAAAAGTTGCCACTCATCAGAAATCAATAACTTCGAAGTTCCCTCCAAACCTGATTTTGCCGTATCTACATCGTAGTTAGAAGGATGTCTGGTGAGAAAACACCCTTTCCCATATAGATTTACTGTAATAAAGCAGCGGTTGTCTTGCCCTTTCCATTTCCCGTATAAAAATGAATATATCATCTCACTTAAGTAAGTATTCGTTTTGTGTAAAGCGATGATAATAAGGGATTTGTTGATATTTTAGTCTGCGTTTTGGCGACTAAATAATCAATAAAACACTGTGGTTAAGGTTTTTATGAAAAACGCTCCTTGGCTAGGGGTGGGGAAAGGTGGCAAGAGGTTATTTGTTTAACTGATAAAAGTTGACCCACGACAGAAGTCAAACATGTATAATGTGTGGGGAAGAGAATGGCGTTGGTGGTGGGATAGGGGATAATAATTAAATGTGATAGTTAACTATTTGATGCTCAGTGTTATCCCTATGGTATCTCCATCCTATTTTCGTAGGGGGTGTATGGTTGAAAGTTCTGATTATCAGGCGATACACAGTCACATCGTTGATCTCTTTTTTTTGGTCTTGAACACTCTACCGGCGGTGAAATAACCTGTGCTTGTTCGTGAAAATGGTAGAGTTTCAGACCAGCGGTAGCTGGTGTCCATGTTGGCAGAGAGTTGAGACAGAGAGTTGAGACAGAGAGTTGGGGCAGAGAGTTGGGGCAGAGAGTTGAAGCAGTGAGTTGGGGCATAGAGTTGGGGCAGAGAGTTGAGGCGGTGAACGGCTACAGATAGAGATCCAATGAACTTATAGTAATGAAATAGAGTTAATGGATAGATGATACAAATAACAATAAAAAGATGACCATCAGTCGCAAGACTTTATAGTCACCCCTTTACACAAACCATCTCCGGCATTATTTCAGCCGGTGGAGTCTCTTCCTGCCGAAACAGGAAGATCTCCGGACATAACTATTTATCAACTAAAAATTACAGAACCACATCTTTGACTAACTGACCATCAAACAGATTAAGAACACGCTGAGCGTATGTTGAATCGTGCTGAGAGTGAGTTACCATAATTATCGTCGTTCCCTCGCGATTCAACTCGGAGAGAAGATTCATTACTTCCTGACCATTCTTGGAATCCAGGTTACCTGTAGGCTCATCGGCAAGTATCAGTTTAGGTTTGCCCACAACGGCACGTGCAATAGCGACACGTTGTTGCTGACCTCCTGATAGTTGTTGAGGAAAATGGGTTGCACGATGGCTGATATTCATTCTCTTTAGAATGTCATTTACCATCTTCTTTCGTTCCGAACTCTTAACTTTCAGATAAATAAGAGGAAGTTCCACATTTTCATAAACATTCAGTTCATCGATAAGGTTGAATGACTGGAATACAAACCCGATATTGCCTTTGCGGAACAATGTACGGTCTTTTTCCTTCAAGGAACCTACCTCTTTATCAAGAAGCGTATATTTTCCTCCAGTAGGGTTGTCGAGAAGGCCGAGAATGTTAAGTAAAGTTGATTTGCCGCATCCTGAAGGGCCCATAATTGCTACAAATTCACCCTGATTGACTTCAAATGATACTCCGTTGAGAGCGATAGTTTCTATCTCTTCTGTCCTGAAGCTCTTTTTAATGTTTTCTACTTTTAAAAGTGCCATGATTTTATATTTAATTGTTTAATTATTCAGTTCTAAGATTATCGGCAGGATTGGCATTAGCCGCCCTGATTGTCTTGATTGCGACAACTGTAGCCACAATTAATATTGTTAACAGACCACTGACGGCGAATATCCACCAACTCAGCGGCAGTTTCTTTTCAAGCAGTGAAAGTATCAATCCTCCAACATAATATGCGGCTGCAACACCTGCAATTATTGCAGGAATGGCAAGCAACATTATTTTTTTCATAAACAGACCTATAAGCTCGCTGACAAGAGCGCCGTTGATCTTTCTTACTGCAATCTCGCTCCTCCGCCTGTTCAGGTCCTCCTGCAAGTATCCGATCAATCCGATAAGAGTTATTATAAGGACTATGATTCCGACCATCATTACCGCATCTCTAATTCTGCGTACCATCATATATTTTGCGGCAAATTCTGTTGAATAGACCTTTACCATATCGGCTGCGGGGTAGATTTTCTGAATGACTGCATTAATTTGCGCAAGGTTTTCACTTGACATATCATGCATCTTCAGGAGCATTTCCGGCAATATTTCTGAAGAATGGAACTGGATTGAAGGCCGTGAGTCAGATGATGCAAATGAGCCTTTAAGATAATCTTCATAAATTCCGCAGATTGTGAATAGATCCTCAGGATTGTCACTGTGTTCGGTTACAAAAATCTGTTTTCCCAATGCTCCGTCCTCCCATCCCGCCATAGTAGAGATTTTATCTGCAAATGAGCGGTTTACCATAACTTCAGACCGGTCATTTGTGTTGAATAGCCTTCCTTCAATTATCGGAATTCCCATCAGATCAAAATAACTTTCTGAAACATAATAAAAATCTGCCGTATTGAACAGCTCCTGATCATTCCCCGGAAGGTAAATGTTGTTTCCACTCGCATATTCAAATGGCAAATCTGTTGCAAATGCAGTTTTTTCAACAAATGGCAGTGCTTTGATACCATCTACTATTGCAGACCTCTGGTCGTTTGTTTCATTTGACAGACCCACATAGGCGAGGTTTTCATATTTATATCCCGGGTCACTGTTCAGCAGGTACCTATATTGCATCATTATGATGACCAGAAGTGTCAGGAAGAATGTAGAGGCAGCCAACTGAAAGAACAACAATACTGATTTCCATTTGCGGTTACCCTCTTTATATCCGCGGAATGCAGTAGAGACCGGTATCTTTGCGTAAGCAAAGCCCGGCAGAACAGCACATAATATAAAGACCACAATGCAAATACCGGCCGTCAGCATGATCATTTTCCCTGAAAAAAGGCTTTCTATGCTATTCCCTGTAATATAATTCACAGACTGGCTGAAAGCTATTATCAGCAGTATGGCAACTGCTACAGCCATAATAAGTTGCATTAGTACATCAGATCCTACAATGGCAAAGATATTGCCGGCTTTTGCCCCATAACATTTATGTACTGCAATTTTTTTAGCCTTCCTTACCATTGCGGAGAGTGTTATCAGTATGTAGTTCAGTACCGAAACCACGAGGACGGTTATAGAAAGAATTATCAGAATAACACTGATGGACCTGTTTGAAGAATTTGAACCATAATGGTTGCTCAGTAGGTCAATATGAAAGGATAACTTGACTCCGGCTTTCTCAAGTTTTTCATTGGGAAGTTCTTTTTCGCACATCTGTTTGATAGCGGCCGTGACATCATCAGCATTTGCTCCCTTATTCAACTTGATATAACTCAGGTATCTGTCATTTCCTACCATATTCTTTGTTCCGTCCCACATGATAGTTGATATTGTTGGCATTGAAACAAGAATATCAACACCGCTGAATGTGGAATTTTCCGGAAATTTTTCAAAAATCCCGCTTACTTCAAAAGGTGAAGGGAATCTGTCACAAGTGAGCATTGACCCAATTAAAGAAAGAGATGAACCTTTTCCTGCCATTGTTTCGGCCAGTCTGTCTGAAATATAAATATGATTTATCTCATCAAGATCTTTTTTAGGATCATTTCCTGTAACCTTAACCGGGAACATTTCGAAAAAGCAGGTGTCGGCCAGCCCTGCTTCTTTGTATTTGTAAGCTTTGGTTTTGTCTTCAAGAAAACGAATGGTCCCATTTTCCATAATATCAGTTGTTCGCGTTGCAACCTCAATAAGGGGAGAGTAGTTTTTAAGATTGAAAGCGACTCCCCCTGGAGTCATAGCTCGCGACATGGGTTCATCATTTCCTGTTTGATAATCTTCGCTGATTATGTAGATTCGGTCATCGCTCAATGAGGTCATTGGGGCAAGAGATCTGCCCACTGCTGTATTCTTGTCTGACGGGAAATTGTCATATCCTTTCTCAAACCATAATTTAGAAATAAGGATAATGCCTGCGGCCAACCCAAGGCCCATCAGCAGAATCTTCGAAAAACCGTTGTTGCCCTTTTTGAATATTTGTTTAAAACTTCTTGCTAACTGTTTCATCTTGATTGATTTTATCCAAGCACCAAAACATCATTTTTTTCATAATTATCATAGTTTGAGATAATTACCTTTTCACCTGGTTTAAGACCTTCGAGCACCTCATAATATTGAGGATTCTGACGACCGATCTTTATCTCACGCTTGTATGCTTTTGAACCATCCTCTGAAAGAACATAAATCCATGATCCACCGGTAGTTTGATAAAAAGAACCGCGAGGAATTATTATTGCATCTGTAGGCTGACCGAGCTGAAGATTAAGATAATAAGTCTGACCTGAGCGAATATTGTCCGGGCGTTCTTCAGTGAAGATAAAATCGGCTTTGAACTGTCCATCGCGAACCTCAGGATATACCTTTTTCAATTTAGTTGTAAATGTCGAATTCTGACGGTCAAATGTGGCGTCCAGCCCTGCAATTACGCGGTCAATATAGTGTTCGTCAATTTTTGCTTCAATTTTATAATTGGAAAGGTCATTGATCTGTCCGATCTTCTGTCCCATACTGACTGATTGACCGAGGACAACATCGAGCATTCCGAGTTCACCGTCAATAGGAGATTTGATCTGAAGATTTGCGACACGCTCACGCACCATCATCATATTAAGTCGCATATTGTCAAGACTTTCCTCCATCTGTTCCATTTGAACCTTTCGATAGAGAGAATCCTGTTTTTGTCTCTCTATGACAAGTACTCTCTTACGTGAGGCAAGCTCATAATCTTCTTTTGACTGGAGCCAGTCCTCTTTTGCGATAAGGTCGCTTTTATAAAGTTCCTCATTTTGAAGATATGTGCGTTTTTTGCGTTCAACATCAAGGTCGAGCTGTAACTGGTCCTGACGCAGGGACAACTTGTCCTGTTCCATAGTTATCTGAGTATTTCTCAGGAAGTTCTGTTTTTCGGCAAGCTGTGCTTCGCTGTCGAGAATAGAGAGGTTAAGGGTATTGTTGCTGAGAACGACAATAACATCTCCCTTATGAACCTGTGAACCCTCTTCAATCAGAATTTTGTCAACAATTCCGCCTTCGAGTGGGCTGAGTTGGATAGTCGTCATAGGCTGGACCTGACCTGCCACACGAATATAGTCGTTAAATTCACCCTGCTGAACATCGGCAGTGGTAATTGTGCGTGAGTCAACCTTTAGGGTAGAGGAGTTGTCTCTGAAAATGAGCCACAGGACGAATGCCAGGAATACTACTCCTGCCCAATAAGGTATTGCTCTCTTTGTAAAGAGCGCTGCCCAACCTTTCTTTTTTTCAATTTTTATATCCATTATAATAATTTTTTATTGTCAGTTTTTACCATTATTTAACAAGCGGCAATCCACAATAGTAATCCATCGTTTTGCATCTTATGATATACTGCAATCCTGCGTTGAGCTGCTCTGCTTTTGCCTGAAGCAGATTATTTGCAGTTGTCTGCATTTCAATCGGACTGATCAGGCCCTGTTTGAATTTCTCAAGAGATGCCTCATTTGCCAGAGACGATGATTCTACCTTCTTGGTAGCTTTGTTATACTCTTTTTCGTATCCGTCCTGTTCAAGTGATGTTTTTGCAATTTCAATGCGAAGTTCCTGTTCTATTTTCTTGTTGTCCTGCCTTGCGATTCGGACACTGTTTTTCGCCTTTACCACATTTGTCTGTTTCGAAAGACCATCAAAAATGGGAATGTTTATTCCTGCGCCGAAATAATGTCCCTGGTTATCTCTGAGTTGAGTGCGGAAAGGAGAATATACTGCGCCATCAGCAAGACTTTTATAATAATTTGTTGAATAACCGCCTGCGAGGTAGATATTAGGCAGTCTTTTGCCACGTACAATATTATAATTGATTTCTTTCTGTCTGAGAGAATAATCTGATGCTTTCATTTTCGGATTGTTGGAAAGTGCGTAATCCATCGCGTCTGCAAGATTTCTGACTTTTGCTGTCGGCTCTTCTGTCGCTTCATCTCCATATATGTCAGTCTCTATTTCCAACCCCTCTTCTATAGGATAATTCATCTGCTCCTTCAGAGAAAGAATTGCGACTGCCAGTAAATTTTCCTGTTGTGTCAAAACAAGTTCATCTGCAGCAACTTGTGCTTCTATCTGAGCTACATCAGCACCGCTTTTTCTGCCGAGTTCCTTCAATTTTTGACTCTGAGTCAAAGTTGCACGACTTGTCTCAAGCTGTTCTCCGGCAATTTTAGCACAATTAGAATAATATACTGCATCAAAATAGGCCTTCATTGTGCTTATTGCAACTGCATCTTTCTGCTGTTGCAATTCTTCAACTCCCATGAGTCTCGCCATCCTGTTCATTCTTACCGTATTAATATTTGTAAAACCGGCAAAAACAGTCATTTCTGCGTAGAGGCTATAAGAATTTCCAAGATTCCCTATTGTCGTATATGTGTTTGTCTCAGGGTCAATGGAACGACCATAACTTTGGGAAACACTTGAACTCCCTGATATTGAAGGTGTAAGTTTTCCAATAGCCGCAATCTCATCCTGTCTGTAACTGCTGTTGGTATAATCCTGTTTTTTTACTTCGGTATTATGCTCAATTGCATATTTCATACAGTCGTTCAATGTCATCTTTGATGATGGATCGTGCTGCTCGTCTTGCGGCTGAGCGAAAGATTCTACTCCAGTCATCATCAACAACATCATTATTAAAGTGAAACACGCCTTTTTCATATTATTCTTTTTTACAATGCCTGAAAAATTGCGACAAATGTGCCAGCGTGATTAAATACCTCATTGTAAGATATTTATGTATAAACGAATTTTTTATTTTCTGTCAAATAATTTTACACTTGTCATTATTTTTTACACTTTTCTTACTAAACGCCGCTTTGCACTGCACAACGCTTTTAACAAAACGGACATACAAAAAGCCGGCTAAAAATTGCTTTTAGCCGGCTCTCTCAATGGTTTTCTTAAAGGACTATTTTTCTTTCATATAGGTATATCTGTAGTCTGTAGGAGGGACGAGGGTTTCCTTGATTACTCGAGGTAATACCCATCTGATCAGATTGAACTGTCCGCCGGCCTTGTCATTTGTACCTGACATTCTTGAACCGCCGAATGGCTGCATTCCAACAACTGCTCCGGTAGGTCTGTCGTTGATGTAAAAATTACCGGCAGCATAACGGAGTTCACCGACAATTTTTTCTACTGCTATTCTGTCTTGTCCGAATACTGAACCTGTAAGCCCGTAAGGAGATGTGGAGTCACATAATTTAACAGTCTTGTCAACGTCTTTGTCATCATATACATAAACAGTCAAAACAGGTCCGAAGATCTCTTCTTTTATTGATTTGAAATGAGGATCTGTTGTAACGATTACGGTAGGTTCTACGAAATAACCCTTGCTCTTGTCACATTTACCGCCAATGACCACTTCTGCATCTTTAGATTTCTTTGCATAATCGATATAACTTGAAATATTGTCAAATGAAGCCTCATCGATAACGGCATTAATGAAATTGTTGAAATCGCAAACATCGCCCATTTTAGCCTCTTTGCACATTTTCTTGACACCTTTCAGTATTTCAGGCCATAAAGATTTAGGAGCATACATTCTTGATGCTGCTGAACATTTTTGCCCCTGGAATTCAAATGCTCCGGTAAATGCTGCGTGAGCCACTGCATCAACCTTGGCTGTCGGGTGTACAAAAATAAAGTCCTTTCCACCTGTTTCACCAACAAGCCTCGGATATCCTTTATATTTGTCAATGTTCTCACCAACTTCTTTCCAAAGGGTGTTGAATGTGGCGCATGATCCGGTAAAGTGAATGCCGGCAAGGTCCGGTGACTTCATTATTACGTCACCGATAGTTGCACCGCTTCCCATAACAAAGTTTACTACCCCGTCAGGAAGTCCAGCCTCTTTGTAGAGTTGCATCAGGTAATAGTTGGAAAGAATTGCAGTTCTCGATGGTTTCCATACGACTGTGTTGCCCATAAGAACCGGTGAAATGCTGAGGTTTGATGCGATTGAGGTAAAATTAAATGGAGTTAAGGCAAAAACAAACCCTTCGAGAGGTCTGAATTCGGTTGAATTGATATTCTGATTGCTGCTTTTCGGCTGTGTTGCATACAGTTCTGAAGCATAAGCGCAGTTGTATCGGAAGAAGTCTATTGTTTCGCACGCAGAATCAATCTCAGCCTGAAAAATGTTCTTGCTTTGTCCGAGCATTGTGGCTGCATTCATGATTGCGCGATATTTTGTTGAAAGAAGTTCGGCCATTTTCAATACTATGGCTGCTCTTGTTGTCCATGGAGTATCACTCCAGATTTTCCTTGCATCCATTGCTGCCTTGATCGCCATCTTGACCTCTTTTTCACCTGCCTTGTGGTATGTCGCCAGGACATGATTATGGTCGTGAGGCATAACTACCTTGCCTGTGTTGCCTGTCCTAATTTCCTTGCCGCCAATGATTAATGGTATGTCAAGTGTTTCTGTACTCTGTCTTTTCAGTTCAGCTTCGAGTGCAATACGCTCAGGGCTGCCTTTCAGATATGCCTTTACAGGCTCGTTCTGTGGTAATGGGAAAGAGAAAATTGAATTATTCATAAGTATTGTTAATAAATTTTAAGAATTAGTTTCATTTTTTAGCCATTTGCGAAATTAATAAATAAATTGATATTATTTGTATTTGTTAAAAAATTCTTAACTTTACACTTGAATTTTTTGAAGTGACGGGGGACTAGCTCAGTTGGCTAGAGCACCTGCTTTGCAAGCAGGGGGTCAAGGGTTCGACTCCCTTGTTCTCCACTAAAAAAAAGCCTTCGCATTGCGGAGGTTTTTTTGTTGATAACTAGCTACATTTGCCTGCTTTGTGCTCCGCGTGGGCGGCTGAAGTTACTTTTCCTCCACCTCATAAGCGCATTCCTTTTTTGATAAACTTATTTCAGGACGACACATACTCCGTTTTTCGCAACTCTTTAATAGTCAATAATATCCTCAAATTTTAGTCGCCATTTTGACGACTAAAAAACCAGCAAAAAACTATCATCCAGGGCTTTACCAAAAACGCTATTATTATGAAGCCACATATTCACCCATATCTGAGGGGCTGACAAAGATAGAAACACCGTATAACATTGATTCTCCGGCCATGGATGGCATTTTTTATTATATTTGCAAGATATGAGGATATGTAGATATAACATTGTAGGGCTGATGGTGGCATTGCTCTTTTTGGTTGCAGGGTGCAGTGACAGGCGTGACACCTTAAAGAACGGAGATCTGATTTTTCAGGTATGTCCAAGGGATTCTGTAACTGACGCTATCACAGATGCCACAGGCCGGAGTGACAGACTCTCTTTTTCGCACGTTGGCATTATTGATATTGAGGATGGAGAGTTTTTTGTTATCGAGGCTTCCGGAACAAAAGGAGTGGTGAGAACGCCGCTTACATCATTTCTCAAAAAATCAGAACATTCGGAAGAGGGAATTCCACTTGTGGAAGTATTTCGAATTGAAGGATTTGACTGCACTTCATCTGTTGAAAGAGCGAAACTGTACATCGGAAAACCTTACGATACGCTATATTTACCCGACAACGGTGCATTTTACTGCAGCGAACTGGTATGTGAGAGTTATCTTGATCCTGCCGGGAATGAATTGTTTCCTTCTGCGCTGATGACATTTAAAGACAGTACCGGAGTCATTTCTCCTTTGTGGCAGGCATATTTTGATAAAATGGGCCAGGAGGTTCCCGAAGGTGTCCCTGGCAGTAATCCGAATGACCTCTCAGAGAATAAATTATTGAAAAGATTGAATGTGGATATTGAAAAGTGGGGAAATTAAATAATGAAGAGAATATTTTTATGCGATATTCATAATTTTTTAATAACTTTGACGCAGTCTTATTAGTGTAATAGGATATTTACTGATGATAATAATCTAAATATAAAATCGTAACACATGAAAACTATTGTGAAAAAATTAGGCGGACTTGTTCTTTCAGCTTCTATTTTGCTGATGGGAACTGTCGCTTATGCGCAGACTGAAGTATCCGTTTGTAATGATAGAGCTGACGTCGTTGTAAACCAATTGGATGTACAGGGTAATGAAGTCATTGCAAAATATGACATTACCTTTATTCCTAACGTTGTGAATTCTTGCTGCTGTGAGGCTGAGGCTATCGTTGTTACTCCTGCTATCATCAATGAAAAGACGGGAGACAAGGTTATCCTTGAAGTTATTGTTGTCAATGATACTCATACAACCGGTATGAATGCGTGGCTCGAAGAGAGATGCAAGGCTTGTTCTGACAATGTAAGAGTATTTACTATCACAGAAAATAAACCTCTTACCGTCTCTTCTGACTATGCTGTCAATTATGAAGAGTGGATGGATGATGCATATTTGATGATCACTACTCAGAAAATGAAATATCCTGAATGTTTGACAAGACTTTGCGGTCCTGAAAAAATTTGCCCGATCAATAACGAACCGGAACCTCAATGGGCAGCTATCAATGCAAAGCCAAAAGATCCTTCAAGAGCAGTTAAGACAAGATTGTATTTCCCTGTAAATGTTATCAAATCAGTTGATACTTATTTTGAAAATGCAGACGCACTTGCACTTCTTGCTACTTTGAACTCACCTAATTTCGATGTTTTCAATATCAAGATTGAAGGTTGGGCATCTCCTGAAGCTTCAGTTGCATACAACCAGAAACTTTCTGACAATCGTGCAAAGACAATGAAGAAAATCATTGCTGAAAAGTATGATTTTGATGACAATGTATATGCAGTAAGCGGTAATGGTGAATATTGGGATGATGTAATTAACTATATCAACACCTCTGACAACGCTACAATTCTTGCATCAAAAGATAAACTTGTTAAGTTCGTCAATGATACCGAAGGAATGAATCTTGACAAGAAAGAGGCAGAATTGAAGAAGATCGATGGTGGCAAACCTTACAACGTCATTTTCAAAGAAGTATATCCAAGATCACGTTTCACTGACTGCATGGTTCAGTATAAACTTAAAGAGTTTGACAAGGCAGCAGTTAAGGATCTTTACAGACAG
This sequence comes from uncultured Muribaculaceae bacterium, assembly GCA_964587275.1. Lineage (GTDB taxonomy): Bacteria > Bacteroidota > Bacteroidia > Bacteroidales > UBA932 > CAZPLM01. The sequence goes on from CAZPLM010000003.1 coordinate 11,378, forward strand.
GCTCCAGATCAGCTCTCTGAAGCAGATTATGTTGCACTTGCAGGCAATGGCGACAATGTTGACAAGGCTATTCTTGCTGACGGCTTGAAATACTATCCTGAGAGCGAACCTATGAATGCTGTTGCCGGTGACTTGGCTGTCAAAGATGGCAATATTGATGCAGCTCTTTCATACTATCAGAAAGCCGGTGATTCAAAGGAAGCATATAATAATCAGGCTTGCTGCTGGATACTTAAGGGCAACAAGGATGAAGCAAAGGCTTGTCTTGACAAAGCAAAAGGCATCGACCAATATGATCCTAATTGCAAGGAACTTAGTAAACTTCGTTAATATTATTATATTGTGATATTTTAAAAACCGGCTCAAGTGGCCGGTTTTTTATTATCTTGGCAATAATAAATTTTATTACAGATATGAAAAAATTTGAATGTGAGGTATGCGGATATGTATATGATCCTGCTGCAGGTGATCCTGATAACGGAGTTGCTCCCGGGACGCCATTTGAATCTTTACCGGCTGATTGGGTTTGCCCTCTCTGCGGAGTTGGCAAAGACGAATTCAAAGAGGTAAAATAATTGAATGTTTACATTTTTTGTCAAGTGAATGCTTTTTCTTATATTTGCGCTCACTTATCGCTCAGGTGGTGGAATAGGTAGACACGCAGGACTTAAAATCCTGTGGGCAGAAATGTCCGTACGGGTTCGATTCCCGTCCCGAGCACGGCAAAGGCCGACAGGAGAAATCCTGTCGGCCTTTGTTCTTTTGCTTAAACAGTGAATAAGCAGATTACTTGTTCAGTGTTATTTCAAATGATCCCTCAACGTCAAAATAGGCATTTACGATAACAGTCTTATCACCTTGTTTGTATGTCCAGGATGTTATTCCTTTCGCCTTGCTTGCATCTTCAAGGGATGTTTTATTGACCTCACAAATTGCTTTGCTCTGGTCAAACATTATTTTTGCCAAATCCTCACCTGTTGTAGTCCCGCCTGTTTTGAACGCAGCTTTTATATTTCCCACTTTATTAGGAGAATAAGCTTCCGTGACTTCCCAGCCCTCAGGTAGTGTCAGGTTAAGCCCGAAATTATCTTTTACGACTTTGTCCCAATTTTCAGTAGTGATGTCTTTAATGGCTGCACCGTCGTTGTCATTTTCTACTTTTTCTGAGATAGTGGTTTCAGAAGTACCGCTGTTAAATTAATCAATTTCTATGGTGTTGAGGTATTTATGGACAACTTCAGGGAAATTGGCCTGTTCCAGAATGTGTATTTTGGCAGCAACATCTTCCGGTGAATCTGAAGGGAGGACATCGCACCTGGCCTGAAAAATTATTTTGCCGTGGTCGTACTGTTCGTCAACCAAATGTATTGTAATACCTGTTTCATGTTCACCGGCAGCCACTACAGCTTTGTGGACATTCATTCCGTGCATTCCTTTTCCACCATATTTAGGCAACAGAGCAGGGTGGATATTAATGATGCGGCCAGGGTATTGTTTGATGAACTCATCAGGAATCTTCATTAGAAAGCCGGCAAGGATAACCGCATATATATTGTTATCTTCAAGAATACCCATTATAGATAACTCTTCCTTTTGAGCTTTTCCGGCCATATTGTCATTTCGAACAGGCATTCTCATCAAATCTGCTTTACTGAAAACCAGAGAAGGTACGCCAAGTCGCCGACACCGGTTTAGAACAAAAGCACCTTCATTGTTGCAAAGCAAGATAACAACCTTATATTCAGTGGTTTTATTAAAATATTCAATGAGATTTTCGGCGTTGGTGCCGGAGCCGGAAGAGAATATGGCAAGGTTTTTCATGGATTCATTATATCTACTCAAAGGTAGTAAATTTGTCGGAGTGGAAAAATTTTCTTTAATTTGCACTTCCTAATGATAAAAAGGAAAAACAATTTTATTAACTAATTTTTATTAAAGATGGAAGACATAGCTTCAAAGGTTAAGGCCATTATAGTTGACAAACTCGGTGTTGATGAAAACGAAGTTCAACCAAACGCAAGTTTTACAAATGATCTTGGTGCTGATTCACTGGATACTGTCGAACTGCTGATGGAGTTTGAAAAGGCATTTGGCATTACCATTCCTGATGACGTTGCTGAGAAGATCTCTACAGTTGGAGATGCTATCAAGTACGTTGAAGAGAATGCAAAATAATTTGGTTTTTAATTACTAAAACCAAACCAAATGCTTTTAAAAAGAGTTGTCATAACCGGAATCGGTACGATCAATCCCTTAGGAAATAATTGTACAGAATTCTTTTCTGGTTTGGACAATGGTGTAAGTGGCGCAAGTCTTATAGACAGGTTTGACACCTCTCTTTTTAAAACAAAATTCGCGTGTGAAGTCCTCAATTTCAATTTTTCCGACTACGGTTTCGACAGGAAAGAAGAGCGCAAGAACGATAGATTTTCACAGTTTGCACTTGTGGCAGCTCAGGAGGCTATTAATGATTGCGGGATAGACCTTGAAAGCGAAAATTTACGCAGAATAGGTGTAATTGTCGGTTCCGGGGTTGGTGGGCTTGAGACGCTTAATGAAGAAATTTCGGGTTATGTAGCAGGGCAGCCACCCCGCTACAGCCCTTTTTTAATTCCAAAGATCATTACGAATATTGCCGCAGGTCAGATCTCCATCAAGTACGGTTTTGGTGGACCTAATTTTTCTATTACATCTGCCTGTGCGACCTCGGCTAATGCGATATGTGTTGCACATCAATTGCTTCAGCTGGGCAAGGCAAATATGATGTTGGCGGGAGGCAGTGAAGCGCCGCTTGTTGTATGCGGTGTAGGTGGATTTAATGCAATGCATGCCTTGTCAACAAACAATGAAGAATTCAAGAGTGCTTCAAGACCATTTGACAAGACCAGAGATGGCTTTGTTATGGCAGAAGGGGCAGGGATGCTTATGCTTGAAGAGTATGAGCACGCAAAGTCCCGCGGAGCCAAAATATATGCGGAAATAGCAGGTACCGGAATGTCCGGAGATTCATATCACCTTACATCACCTCGTCCTGATGGACAGGGAGCGATAGAGGCGATGGAATATGCTCTGGAAGATGCAGGAATTACACCGGGAGATGTGGACTATATCAATGTTCACGGTACTTCAACAATTCTTGGGGATGTGGCTGAACTGAGTGCGGTCAAGACTCTTTTCAAGGATGCCGCATACAAGGTTAATATCAGTTCTACAAAATCAATGACGGGGCATCTTCTCGGTGCAGCCGGTGCTGTTGAGGCGATTGCCTGCATTCATGCAATCAATGACAGCATAATCCCTCCTACAATTAATTTTAAGGTTGAGGATGAAGAGATTGATTATAAGATGAATCTCACTCTTAATGCTCCTCAGCATCGCGACGTCCGGATTGCCATCAACAATAATTTCGGATTCGGCGGGCATAATGCCTGCGTTGTATTCAGAAGATTCGAAGATAAATAGTAAAATTCAACTATTGAAGTACCGTATAGGTAATCATCAGTTTTGGACGATCTACAGCTCCATTTCCCTCTAATATTCCAAAGCAGTAATTAATGTAATCGGCATAATAGTAGGTATTGCTGTTACCATAGTAATCGCTGTATGTGTATTCATACTCTGCGATCATCCACAGGTCATCAGATGATTTGAGTGTCTCTTTCTTGATGAGCTTTTGCAGATAAATTGAAATATCCGGTTTATACCAAAGCAATGAACGGTTTATCTTCCCCTTATCAAACGTATCATCGTAGATTGCGGAAAGAGGAGAGTATTTCTTAACC
>CAZPLM010000003.1:15169-23614 GCA_964587275.1 uncultured Muribaculaceae bacterium
TGTTTGTGTCACGGATACATGGATACAGACTTTGTGGGTAATGCTCAAGAATCCTGTAATCTGACGGGAATTCGTATGGGAAGACAAGAGATGCTTTTGTGATAAGCAGATTAGCCATATTGATATTGTTTTTGTCTGCCCATTCAGATATGATTTCTTTAATATCATTGGCGGCAATAAACGGTTTTACTCCTGCAAGTCCCTCATAATAAAGATTTTGACTCTTGTTGTCTGCGTCTGCTACGAATTTTTGAGAACTGTGTTTGAATGACTGTACGGAATATCCGTAATAATCAGAGTCCTGACCGATTAGGAAAATCGCCGTGGTATCCCTTCTTTTTCCAATTGCATTTGTAGATCTGTATTTGACATAGAGATATGATGAACTCGGGTCAAACTGGTTGATTCTGCCGCCTACCATACCCTTGATTGGATCGTCAGCTGTAAAGTAGAGTCCACGAATGTTCTTGATAAAAAGCAGAGTGCTGTCCATCACCTCATCGGACAGAGTGAAGAACTTCTCTATGTATGACCTGTCAAGCCTTACCTTTAGTGAGTCACCGCCAAGATATACAGGGGTTTCAATATTAAGTTTATTGGGATAATACATCCCGTCCTTTATTGAATTACAGAAAGCGTAAGTGCTGTCAAGTTCGAAATTCAATTCGTAAACATTGATATTCTGTGGAATATATTCCTGATTATCGACAAATGTGCTGATCGCGCTTTTCCCCATTTCAATATATGCGTCAAGCAGAACTGGATCGGTGCCCCATCTTATTGAGTCAGTTGACGGAACGACAGTGGCGGCAAATCCTATTGAGGTAAGGCCAAAAGTCGGATCATAATTATTACCTACTGCGTAGTAATAGGTCTGGGCCTGAAGGCTGTCAGCCATTTTCATTGCCACAGGGATGTCGAACTCTGCTGTTTTGATTTTAAAATCCTGGTCAGAAGGGACATATATTGACCCTAATGTTTTGTCGGTTGTAATACAGGATGAAATGGAAAATAAAACTGCTATTGAAAGCAAAAACAAACTATTTTTTCTCAGTGACATCAGTTTGAAGGATTTGATCATAAAATTTGTTGTACTCCTGGATGTATCCGGTATCATCCATTCCAACGTTAAAATGAGGCAAAACAGGCAACTTCAGACTTTTAATGTATGTCTTAAGCTCCGGTGACGTGCTCTCACTCCCAAGGATTATACCATCAGCATACTTGATAGCGAGTTTAGCAAGATTTATGCCATCCGGATTTGAAAATACATCAATGTCTCTATCAGTGATATTTTCAATTTTTATTTTTTTCTTCATATCGGAAGAAAAAGTTATTCCTTCGCTGTCATTATACAGGGAGAGAATGAGTTTGCTGTCGGAAAAGATAGGGTCTTTGTTAAATGCCTTTTTGAGATATAATGGTACAAGGTGTGAAATCCAGCCCTGGCAATGCACGATATCCGGTTTCCACCTTAATTTTTTAACCGTTTCAAGTACTCCGCACGCAAAGAACTCGGCGCGCTCGTCGTTGTCTTCAAAAAATTTGCCCTCAGCATCGCAGTAAACATATTTACGATGGAAATAATCTTCATTATCAATAAAATATACCTGCATTCTCGCCGATGAGATGGAAGAGACTTTAATAATGAGAGGCCTGTCTATATCATCAATGATGATATTCATTCCTGAAAGTCTGATAACCTCGTGCAGTTGATTTCTGCGTTCATTGATATTACCGTAGCGAGGCATGAATGAACGGATTTCTTTGCCGCTCTCCTGAACACCCTGAGGAAGGAATCTACCAATAAGGGAGATATCGGATTCCTTCATATAAGGATAGATTTCGGAGTTGACGAAAAGAACTTTTTTTGATTCAGTCATATTTTATTATTGTAAAATGTCCCTTCTATGGGCTAATTTCATACAAAGGTAATAAATTTTTTTAATTATCTTTGGGACTCGTATAGAAAAGGGTTATGGCAAAGAAGGAAAGCAGTATTATCGCAGGTCGGCTTGTACGTTCTTATCTCTCTTCAGTGATAAGTATAAGCCTTGTCCTCTTCTTAGTCGGGATCGTCTGTTTTTTTGCCGTGAATGCCAGGAAAGTCTCCGACTTTTTTAAGGAAAATGCTGTTGTCTCTGTTATTCTGAAGCCTGAGGCTACTGAAGAACAGGCGATTGAGTTGGAGGGTAAACTTTCAGAAGCGGAATTTGTAAAGTCTGCGGAGTATATTTCAAAAGAACAGGGTTATCAGGAAATGAAGTCTCTGCTTGGTGATGATTTTCTCAAGGTGTTTGAAGTCAATCCAATCCCCATTTCAATAGATATAAAGGTTAAGGGTGATTTCTTTGAAAAAGATTCGCTTGGAGCTATTAAATGCAGGATTGAAGGAATGCCTCTTGTACGGGAGGTTACTTATCAGGAGTCGCTGGTTGAGATGTTGAATGCAAATCTCAATAAGATTGGTATTGTTCTTGCCATCTTCATCACTCTTCTGCTTTTTATCTCTTTCGTATTGATAGGTAATACAGTGCGATTAAGTGTTTTTGCAAAGAGATTTTCAATCCATACAATGCGACTTGTAGGGGCGAAAAGACGATTTATAAGGAAGCCGTTTATAATCCATGCATTCTGGGAGGGGCTTGCTTCAGGGCTGATTGCCGACCTGTGTCTCTTTTTTCTGATGAATTATGCGGAAAGGGAGTTCGGGAATCTGTTTGTAATATTTGATCCCATGTTTTCGTACGCCATATTCGTTGTTGTGCCGCTTGTCGGAATGATGATTTGTATGATTTCTGCATACTTTGTAGTAAACAGGGTTGCATATATGTCAAAGGATGATTTATACTATTAGAATTTAAAAATATCAGATATGAATAATTTTTCGCTTTCAGCCAAAAACGTAAGACTGGTTTTAATCGGATTGATTGTAATGGTCGCAGGTTATGTATTAATGATCGGCGGGGGGTCGAGCGATCCAAATGTTTTTAATTATGCGATGTTTGACTTCCGCAGGCTTGTCCTGTCTCCGCTTCTTGTCATTCTTGGGATTGTAATAGTTCTCATTGCTATAATGCGCAAGCCTAAGGAGAAGAATGATAATAATGAACAAAAAGGGATTAAACAACAGTAAAAATGAATTGGTTTGAGTCGATTATTCTTGGTCTTGTCCAGGGACTGACCGAGTTTCTTCCCGTAAGCAGCAGCGGTCATCTTGTTATTGCAAAAGAATTTTTCGGCATTGAGACAGGCGATCTTTCTTTTGAAATCGCTGTTCATGCAGCGACTGCATTAAGTATTATTGTCGTTTTCTGGAAAGAACTCTGGGATTTGATCAAGGGTCTGTTCCGGTTCAAGTACAATGCCCAGACAAAATATATATTAATGATACTTGTCTCAATGATTCCTGTCTTTATTGTAGGCGTTTTCTTTAAGGATTGGGTTGAGAGCATTTTTAATGCCGGCCTGCTGGCCGTCGGGCTTGCGCTTATTGTCACTTCACAACTGCTTCTTTTAAGCGAAAAAAAGAAAGCTCAAAGCGGGGAGGATAAGGAGTTTGGTTTCGGTACTGCAATCTGGATGGGTATTGCTCAGGCGATTGCTGTTATTCCGGGGTTGTCCCGTTCAGGGGCGACTATCTCTGCCGGTCTTTTCTGCGGAGCCAATAAGTCAAGTGTGGCGCGCTTTTCATTTTTGATGGTGATCATTCCTATTTTGGGAGAGGCCTTTCTTGATCTTGTTGGTGGTGATTTCAGTGTTTCAGCTTCAGGAATCAGTTCGCTTTCTTTGATTCTCGGATTTCTTTCAGCATTTCTTTCGGGTATTTTTGCCTGCAAGGTAATGATTGAAATTGTAAAAAAGGCCAAACTGAAATGGTTTGCACTTTATTGCGCACTTGCCGGTCTTGCATGTATTATTGTCAATATCTGCAGGTAATGGAGGATAATGCAAAATATTATTTCATAGCGGACACACATCTCGGGCTGAATCCGGCTTCGGATTCGGAAGTTGAGAGAAAATTGATGACATTTCTTAATTCCCTGCCCCCAGAAACAAGGGCTCTTTTTCTGCTAGGTGATATTTTTGATTTCTGGGTGGAATACAGGCATGTTGTGCCGCGCGGATATGTCAGGCTTCTCGGCAAACTTGCAGAGTTGTGCGATCGCGGAGTGGAGGTGTTCTTTTTCAGAGGGAACCATGATTACTGGACATTCGGCTATCTTGAAGAAGAAATAGGGATGAAGGTTGTGGATCAACCGTATTTTACGACTATCGATGGAAAGAAGTTTTGCATTGCTCATGGAGACGGCCTGGGTAATGTCAAGTTTTCCTACAGGTTTATTAAATTTCTTTTCAGAAATAAATGTTGTATGAAAATGCTGAAAGTTATTCATCCGTGGATTACATTTTCATTTGCACATTCCTGGTCGATCTCAAACAGGAGGAAGAGGAAACACGCCTATGTTTTCAGAAAAGAGAGCGATCCGCTCTACGCATTTGCGGAAAAAATGGAAAGAGAGTTCAAGGCAGATTATTGTATTTTTGGCCATTTGCATACGCCTGTTGAGGAATCATTGCCTGAGGGTGGAAAGATGTTCATTCTCGGTGACTGGATCAACAACAGCGAATATCTTCTTTTTGACAGGGACGGGATGCAGCGCGTTAAGGTTTATTAGTTTTTCTGAATCTTGCAGGAATATAGATTTCCGGTGGTCTCTTGCCGAATATTGAAAAATAAAGGCCGGTGAATTCCCCCCGTTCCCAGTAACCTACAAGTTCTTCCAGGTCTTTGTCCTCTCCGAACTTATCGTATGGTTTCTTCAGGTTTCCCTTAAAGACCAGGGCGACTCCCTGCCAGAATCCCGCATTCATTCCTCCAAGATATTTCTTTATAATATAATATGGAGTCATTCCGACCTCTCTGTCAATCAGCCGTATCATCATAAGCCCCTGTTTTAGGGATAGATGTTTGAAAATGGGCTCAAATTCATCCAAAAGGTCGTCTTTCATTTTATTGAGGTATTTGCCCTGTTTGCGTTTTGACATTTTATCTGCGGCAAACAGACTGTCTGTCTGGTGGATGGTTTGGGCGATAAAGAGGGCGTATGGATAAGCCTTGCTGAAGTTGTGTACCCGTTTGTAATATTTTACCCAGTCTCTTTTAGAAGTTTTGTTCCTGTCCAGCGGGACGATGATTGCCGGAATTATCTCATCAACGAACAGCGTGTCCTTTCCATTGATAACATATTCCATGGCGTATTTCCCGTTATATGTTTGAGCAAACAGTCCTGGTGAGGATATAATCATCAGAAAACACAAAAAGAATATGCAATTGACCGGTTTCATTTGACCACAAATATACTTATCTTTGACACACAAATTTCCAAATAATGTTTGATACTGCAAATTTTACGCCCTGGGTGCTTTTTTCCGATTTTGGCATTATTCTCGGTCTCCTTCTAATAGGTAAGTTAATCAGAGTCAAATTAAAAATTATTCAGAAACTTTTTATCCCCCCAAGCCTTATTGCGGGTATTCTTGGTTTGACGTTCGGTCCTAACGGATTGGGATGGTTACCGCTTTCGTCATTTGTTTCAGTCTATCCGGCAATTTTCATTGCTTTGGTATTCGGGGCATTACCTCTTTCTTCACCGAAGTTTTCTTTTAAGCAGGTTGCCGGTCGTGTCGGACCTATGTGGGCATATTCACAATTTGGAATGTTGTTTCAATGGGCGATAATGGGCCTGGCCGGAATATTTATTTTCAAGGCGATATGGCCTCAATTGAATGATGCCTTTGGTGTTATGCTTCCTACAGGCTTTTATGGAGGACATGGCACAGCTGCCGCTATTGGAGCCGCCTTTGAAGGGCTTGGATGGGATGAGGCGACAAGTCTTGGAATGACGACGGCTACAGTCGGTGTGGTAGTTGCAATAGTGGGAGGTTTGATTTTGGTTAAAAGAGCCGCAAAAAGGGGAGATACAAAGTTCATTTCGGATTTTAACGAATTGCCGAATGAAATGAGATCAGGCTTACTTCCTAAAGAAAAAAGGGAGAGTTCAGGAGAGATAACAACTTCTCCGATATCCATTGATTCATTGACATTCCACCTTGCGTTGGTGGTAGTGGCTGCATTTGGGGGATATATGCTAAGCAAAGGGGTGAAAATGTGGTATCCCAAACTTGAACTTCCGGTCTTCAGCTGTGCTTTCGTTGTAGGGCTTGTTATGAAAAAAATATTTGACAGGACATCAGTGTCAGATTATATAGATCCAAAGACAACCTCCAACCTGAGTAGCTGTTTTACCGATCTGCTGGTGGCCTGTGGAGTTGCTTCAATTAAATTAGGCATTGTGGTCAAGTATGCGGTTCCTCTGGCTGTATTGATTGTAGTAGGAATAGCAGTGGTTTATTTTACGGTGTTCTTTTTTGGAAAACATTTGTTGAAGGAGTACTGGTTTGAGAAATCATTATTTGCATGGGGATGGTGGACAGGCACAATGGCAATGGGTATCGCTTTGCTCAGGATAGTGGATCCGAAGATGCAGAGCAAGACAATGGATGACTATGCGCTGGCATATCTTCCATGCGCTCCGGTAGAAATTTTGCTTATAACATTTGTCCCGATTCTCTTTATGAACGGAATGGGGGTGTGGATGATGCTGGGATGCCTGGCTATTTCTCTTCTGATCCTGTTCATTGCGTGGAGATTGAAATGGTGGGTTAAAAAGTAATAATTATACTATTATATAATATGAAAAAAAGAATTGTGCCTGTTATTTTGCCGGCAGTGGTATTACTCCTTTGTTCATTTTCACTTCAGGGCGATGAGGCTTTGCAAGCGCGTGCAGATGCTCTTCATAAAAAAATATTCAGTATTGATACTCACAATGATACTGCTATTGCTACCAATCATCCAAACGCAAGTTATGGGGTTACAAAAGGTCAGGTTTCCTTTAAAATGATGAAGGAAGGGGGATTGGATGCCGCAATGTTTGCAATCTATCTTGAACAGGGACCTCTCGATGATGCTTCCGTGAAAAAAGCGACTCAATATGCAATAGATGAGATCAATATGTTTAAAAAATATATTTCCGAGCATTCAGATGAGGCTGAGATTGCATATTGCGCCGATGATTTTCTTCCTGTTAAAAAGAGTGGAAAGTCGGCTGTTATGTTTGCAATAGAAAACGGCTATGCGATAGGCAGGAATATTGAAAATGTGGAATTGTTCTATAATATGGGAGTCAGACTGGTCGTTCTCTCTCATAATTATAATAATGATATATGTGATTCGTCGAGAGACAGTGTTTCAAGATGGGGCGGACTCTCTCCTTTTGGATACAAGGTAGTGGGGGAGATGAACCGGCTTGGAATGATAATTGATGTGTCGCATACTTCCACTGCTACATTATTTGATTGTATTGAAGCGAGTAAAACACCAATAATTGCCTCACATTCAGGTGTGTGGAATTTAAAACACAATCCGAGAAACCTGAAGGACGAGGAGATAAAGGCTATTGCCGCGAAAGGAGGCGTAATCCAGGTCGGTACAGGGAAATTCTTCATTTCCGATAAGCCGAAGGCGGAGGTGACGGTATCTGATCTGTGTGATCATATTGACTATATCAAGAATCTTGTCGGACCTCAATATGTAGGCATAGGTACCGATTTTGATGGAGGCGGAGGTGTTGTCGGACTTGAAAATGTCTCTAAAATGAAGAATATTACCATTGAACTTATGCGCAGGGGCTGGAGTGATAAGGAACTTGAAATGTTTTGGGGTGCTAATTATTTGCGAGTATTGAGGCAGGTGGAAAATTATGCACGAAAAGGTGAGTTGCAGTAAAGTTTGATTTTTGTCTATTCAAGATGTCAAAAATGTGATTCTGAAAAAAGTTTCTATTTTCGCAAAGTCTTGAAAATCCCAATATTAACTATTAAATTTTTCGGTCGAAAACATTGTAAAAAAAATGTAAAAAAAGTTTCTTATTTAAATATTTTAACTATCTTTGCAACCCGTATTTTATGCCTGGTATGGGATAAAATACTGGTAATTAGAAGTTTAGAAATATTTAAGCTATAAAAGAACAATGTTACAACCGAAAAAAACCAAATTTAGGAGGCCGCAAAAGGGCCGTATGAAAGGTAATGCTCAAAGGGGCAATCAGCTCGCTTTTGGCTCTTTTGGTATTAAAACCTTGGAAAGTTGTTGGTTGACTGGTCAGCAGATCGAGGCTGCCCGTCAAGCTGTAGTTCGTCACATGAAACGTGAGGGGCAGATTTGGATTCGCATTTTTCCGGATAAGCCTTATACCAAAAAGCCTGCAGAGGTTCGTATGGGTAAAGGTAAAGGAGATCCGGAGGGATTTGTTGCACCTATTACTCCGGGGCGCATTTTAATTGAGGCAGAGGGGGTTCCATTGGCCATTGCCAAGGAAG
>CAZPLM010000003.1:23624-24532 GCA_964587275.1 uncultured Muribaculaceae bacterium
CAGAAATTGCCTGTCGATACCAAATTTGTGGTAAGAAGGGATTATGTTGAATCAAATAACTAAGGAGGAATAGAGATGAAACCAAAAGAAATACGCGAAATGGCAATAAAGGATTTGCGTGAACGTATCGAGACTGAAAAGCAGAACATGAGTCATTTGAAGATGAATCATGTGATTTCTCCTGTTGAAAACACATCTTCTATCAAGAAAGCCAAAGAAGATATTGCCAGAATGATGACAATCTTGGCCGAGAAGGAAAAAGAAGAACAGAAACAGAACTAAAATAGATGTCTTATGGAAAGAAATCTTCGTAAAGAAAGAATCGGAATAGTTGTTAGCAACAAAATGGATAAATCTATTATAGTTGCTGTAAAGACTAAGGAAAAACACCCTATTTACGGCAAATTCGTAAATAAAACCACAAAATTTGTCGCTCAGGATGATAAGAATGAGTGCAGCGAAGGCGATAAGGTTCGCATTATGGAAACACGTCCATTGAGCCGGACCAAACGCTGGAGATTAATAGAAATCGTAGAAAAAGTTAAATAAAATGATACAGCAAGAATCACGTCTAATGGTGGCAGATAACAGCGGAGCAAAGGAAGTTCTTTGTATTCGTGTATTAGGCGGTACACGCCGTCACTATGCCAGAGTAGGCGACAAGATAGTTGTCGCTGTGAAGAGTGCGATACCGGGAGGTAACACCAAGAAAGGAGCAGTTTCAAATGCGGTTGTAGTCCGCACAAAGAAAGAGATCCGTCGTCCGGATGGTTCATATATCCGTTTTGACGACAACGCTTGCGTATTGTTGACAAAACAAAACGAAGTTGTTGGAACTCGTATTTTCGGACCTGTTGCAAGGGAACTGCGTGATAATTATATGAAAATTGTTTCACTTGCCCCCGAGG
>CAZPLM010000004.1:0-10259 GCA_964587275.1 uncultured Muribaculaceae bacterium
GTACCATGTGTCAAACGAAGCATATTTGAATCATCTCCCTTATATGACCCCAGACGGTTATAAACATTAGTGGCCTTGTATCCGTCAGGATTATCCTGAGGCGTATCCATGTATCTTTCAGTATAATGTGAATCGTAAAGTTCCCAATCCATCACACCGGAACTACCAACGCCATATTGAAAATAATCATTCCCTTCCGTAACAGCAAGTACTGTCATAGTACCGCCATATGAATAGCCTTCAATTCCAACTTTTTTGATGTTTACATAAGGAAAAGAATCAAAATATTTAATACCGTCAATAAAGTCCTGTAATTCAGGAATATTTAATTGACGATAAATCGAATTCAGACCTGTTTTTCCCTGATGTCCGCCTGACCTGGTTTCGAGAATAACCTGAATCACGCCGTGATTTGCCCACCATTGATTTCTAAATGAAGGAGTTGACCATTTATCAAAGACTTGAGGCGTATTAGGTCCGCCATAAATATCCACTTTTACAGGGTATTTTTTGTTTTTATCCATATCCAACGGCCATATTACTGATGCAGGAACTTTAGAGCCGTCACGGAGTGTGATTTCAATAATATCAGGGGTTGCTAATTTATATTTATCAAATTCAGAACCTTTTGCATCAGCAATCACCTTGACTGACTTTTTTGAAATATCACCGTTTTTAGGAATAGTAATCAGGACACCTTGGAGCGGTGTCTTTGAATTTGAGACATCAGCGTAAATTGTCCGATTGTCAGGAGAAATATGAATATTTGAGAAATTGTATTCACCATAAGAGATTCTCTCCGTCTTTTTATTTTTCAAGGTTATCCTGTATATGTCATATCTTGTTGTAGCCTCTCTTTTGCAAGTATAATAAAGATACTTATCTGTAACCTTAAGGAGCGTTGTACTCCAGTTGTGACCGCCATCTGAAAGTCTGTCAAATTTATTTCCATCGTATGAGAGAAAATAGATCTGTTCCCACATTTCATAATCACGCACAATATACATTCCTTCAGAAGTAAACAGTATCTGGTCCATCCAGTCAATCCATGAATTCTGATGTTCCGTATATATACCGAGTTTATTGCCGGTTAGTGGATCAACAGAGTAAAGGATTAAATCATCCTGACTGCGGGGCATCCATGAAACCATAAGTCTGTCACCTGTTGCATTCCAGAAAGGTGTACCAAAATACTGGTCATCTTTTTCATTAAAATCAGACCAGACAATTTCACCTCCGCCAGCGGAAACAAAGCCGATTTTAACTTCAGGATTCTCATCTCCGGCCTGAGGATAACGAGTTTGATTCAAATAGCCATGTTTCCCTTTTTCAATATAGATGGGAAACATCGGGACTTTTGTGTTGTCAAATCTGTAGAAAGCAATTATTTTGCTGTCAGGCGACCACCAGAAAGCTTTATATTTTGATGGGCGGCCGAATATTTCCTCATAATATACCCATGAAGCATAACCGTTTAAAATCAAATCTGTACCATCAAACGTATGACGGACAATTTCTTTTGTCTTTACGTCAATCGAATATAAGTCATTTCGAAGAGTATATGCAATTTTTGAAGAGTCAGGGGAATATGTTGGATTCAACCAGCCCTCTACCAATTGAGGGATCGGTGCTACAACACCCGGCACTCCACTATAGTCCTTCTTCGTTCCATTGTTGATATCATAATAATAAAAACCATTCAGATACATCAGAAGATGAGAATTATCTGTAAACTCATACGCATGCGGCACATCATTTACGACATTTTCGGGCAAACCTTTGAATATCTGATCATCAGTTAAATTAAGCTTTTGCTGGCCGTGCGTGACAAATACAGACAAAAGCAGAATAGTTGAAATAATAATATGTTTTTTCATAAATATTTAATAGAAATTAATAAATACATTCAATTTCTGCTTGCTCCGAGAAAGATCATAAGATAATAGAGCAGAGTGGCAAGTGAGCAGAGTGCAGCAACCACGTAGGTATATGCAGCTGACCTAAGGGCGCTCTTTGCATAATTATGGTTTGTGATATTTGTAATTCCGGATTGATCGAGCCAGACAAGTGCCCTTGAACTTGCATTGATTTCAACAGGCAGTGTAACAAAACTAAATAGAGTTGTCAATGCAAAAAGTATAATTCCAACGAGTAACAGACTCGGGAATACATTTACCAGAAAAATACCGGCAATCAGCACCCATGTAACTATCTTTGATGAAAAAGAAACAACAGGAACAAGTGCTGATCTAAACTTGAGAGGTGCATATCCTTTTGCGTGCTGTACAGCATGTCCGCATTCGTGTGCGGCAACTGCAGCGGCCGCTATGGAATTTGAACTGAAAACGCCCTGACTGAGATTTACAGTCTTATTTGCAGGGTTATAATGATCAGTAAGCACACCCTGTGTGCAAGTTACCTTTACATCATTTATTCCATTGTCTCTCAACATCTTTTCCGCCACATCTCGACCCGTCATCGCCCCATCGAGTGGAATTTTCGAGTATTTCTTCATTTTATACTGAAAACTGATTTGGACGAGGTAGCTCAATAGAGTCACCACTCCGAATAAAACCCAATACTGATACATTATCTTATTTATCTAATTAGCAAAAAATTTATCATCAAAGTTAATAAAATATACCTTATTAACGCCTCTTGTAATAGCGGTATAAAGCCATTTCAAATCTTCCAGAGAAATATCATCTTTCCAGAAAGGATTGTCAATAAAGACACATGACCATTGCCCCCCCTGAGACTTATGGCATGTAATGGCAGTTGCATACTTGATCTGCAATGCATTAAAATATGGGTCCTCCCTCACCATTGAATATCTCTTCTTCTTGGTCTTAATATCTTCATAGTCAGCATAGACTCCATCAAAAAGCTTCTGCTGCTCATCTTTTGTCAAAGCAGGGGCCTCGGATCCGAGAGTATCAAGAATAACCTTGGATGTAATCTCAACATTATCATAATCAGGTAAAGAGATCACCGCTTCTGCAAAATGAATTCCATATCTCTCTTCATACTTGGAAATGTGCTGCAGTTCAGCAATATCACCGTTTGCAATAAAAAATGACGGATCTTTAATTTGTCCCATAAACTGATAACAGTTCTTTACAACCATCAGTTTATCTCCTTTTGTCAAACTTTCTTCTCTATAAAGAACGGTACTTCGAATACCTGCATTATATCTGTTTGCCCTTTTGTTAGATCTGCACAGAACCACAATGTTGTCAAGCCCATTTCTCCCAATTTCATCACTCAGTGTCTCAATCAGATCTCCTCCTTTGATTCGAATCACATCCTCAAAGCCTTCAGTTTTCAAATGCGGGATTCCGTCTTTTTCATTTTCAATCATGTGCCGCAAAACAGTAGCATTGTAAAGGATACCGGACTGTTGCGCCTGTCTGACCACCTGTGTCAAAGAAGAAAAAATCACTTCGCCATATTGGGTCATAAATGAATTGTCGAGAGCAGGGCTCTGCTGAAGTCCAATAGGGGGCAACTGGGCCTTGTCCCCTATGATTACCAGGCTATTACCTTCATTTGACCTGACATATTCAACAAGATCATTTAGCAAATCACCCGAACCGAAAATATTATTTATACTTGAAATGGTAATAAGTGAGGCCTCATCTACAATGAAAAATGTATTTTTATATTTGTTGATATCCAGCTTGAACTGGCCAAGTCCATCGGTCAGAGATTTCTGTCTGTAAATATGTTTATGAATAGTAAATGCATTTTCTCCGGTAAAACCTGAAAGGACCTTTGCTGATCTGCCTGTAGGAGCAAGAAGTATGAATTTATGTCCAAACTGTTTTAGTGTTTTGACAAATGCGGCAATTGCAGAGGTCTTTCCGGTACCTGCATATCCTGACACTACATGTATATCAGTGTCGTAATCTTTCATTATAAAATTACCGAGAATATCGAAGAGTCGCTGTTGATCTTCTGTCGGCTGAAATCCCAGATTTTCAACCATTTTTTGTGAAAGAAACTGCTCGACTGCCATCAGCTTCGTTTTGCAAATAGTCTGAACAAAACCAAAACTGAATAAATTTCAAGACGGCCGATAATCATCTCAATACACATGAATAATTTACCAATTGCAGGAAATTCAGAATAATTGCCAAGTGAAGCAAATCTCCCAAACCCGGGTCCAACATTACCTATCATAGCCGCAGAACAGCCTAAAGACTCCATAAAATCCATACCCAAACCGGAATAAAGAATGGAGCACACAAACATAATAAAGATATATACCGCGACAAATATAGAAGCAGATGAAATCAACTCCCTGTCAGCAACAACATTACCGAACTTCACCGGAATAACGGCATTTGGATGCAGCGTCTTTATAAGTTGGGTACGTGCAGTCTGGAAAAGTATCCAGACTCTGTCCGCCTTCATACCTCCAGTTGTAGAGCCTGAACATCCGCATTGAATGGAGACAAGAAACAGGAGAATCAATGTCATAGCCGGCCATATAGAAGTATCAGCAGTTGCAAAACCGGTAGATGAACCGATTGAAATCACATAAAATAATGCCTTTCTCAGTGAAATAAATATATTGTTATAAGTACCGGAGATAACCAGATCGCATGAAACAAGGATAGATGTCACTAAAATGGTAATAAGGTAATATTTTGAAATTGGGTTGCGAAATACATTCAGATTCCTTCCGGCAATTGATGAGTATATAAGACCGAAATGTATTGAACATGCAAGCATATATATCATCACTATAATCTCTACCCATATAGAATCAAATGCCCCGAGTGAAGCGTTTTTCGTACTGAATCCTCCTGTTGCAACAGTACTGAAAGCATGATTTATCGCATCAAAGAACGACATTCCCGCCAACATCAGTAAGATCGTCAGTGATATTGTAAGTCCCAGATAGACAGTCATAACTACTTTAACAAACTTATTAGTCTTATAGTTGAAGTTTGGTCTTGAGATATCAGAAACATTCATCTTGCTCATACGCAGTCTGATAGAGCCAATTGACGGAAGGATAAGCATCATAAACAGGACAACTCCCAAACCGCCGATAAAATGAGTTGAAGATCTCCAGAAGAGAAGTCCTTTGGGAAGTACTTCCACCTCAGTAAGAATTGTTGCTCCCGTAGTAGTAAAACCGGAGACGCTTTCGAAAAAAGAATTTATAAGAGAAAACTCTCCACCCCAAAGAGCATACGGCATCATTCCGAAAACACATGACAGAAGCCAAGAGAAAAAGATGATCGCAATACCCTCCTTTATAGTAATATCGCCCTGTTTCTTAACAAAAATAAGAGGGAAAATTCCTACGGTAAATGTGAGAACGCCACTCAAAAATAATGGAGAGAATGAAGAATCAAAATCATACAGAATAGAGACAAAAGCGGAAATAAACATAAATATCGCACTAACAATCAATGCAATACCAATATTTCTCGATATGACTCTAATATTCATTATTCAAGCATTATTATTGATATAAGATTCATTTACGATTACGCACCTTATTGCTCTCAATAAGATCTTTTACAGAATCATTAAGTTCTGCAATTTCATCATCACTGTCAAGCTTTACATCATAGTTCTTCCCGTACAGTTTAAAATTTTTAATTCCCTTGGTAATCCGCAACAACGGATTTATTACATATAAATTTAAAAATAATTGAATAGAATCACCATGATGAATCCAACGGCCACTGAGGCTACGGCAGGCATAGAGCTACGATAGAAAGTATCCTGAACATCTTTTGAATTCTGAACAAGTGCCTCCTGACTGACTTGTGTCAACTTTTGTATATAAGACCTTAATTGAATATAAAATGGCTGCAAGCGGGAGAAAAACCAATCCTCCTCATTGCCCATAAGCCAAACCTCCTGAGCTTCACGAACCACCTGCATATATGCCGTATATGCAAACAATACTGAATCCGCACATTGTCTTTCCTTATTCGTAGTAAAAGATTTCTTCAAATTATTGAATGAAGCCACAAAATCATCGCTTTCAACAGCTTTGAACTCAGCAAACTCACCATCAGTTTTATTCAAATTATTGAGAAGCATTGAATTATAATCTTCACTTTGGATCATCAATGCACGAGCCGCATTGATACTTTTTATATTATCAGAGACAAGACCGGAAAGAGTCTTGTTCATCTTGCTGAACTCGAATATTGAAATAATACTTGAAAAGAACAGGATAACGGCCAATGCCAAAAATCCAAGAAAGACTTTCCTTTTAACACCGGAAGTTAATTTTCTATTAAACATATATCAACAATTAGTCAGTAAAGATACCATTAAATTTCTATCATAGTATCAAAGACAAATGTGGCGGGTCCTGTCAAATAGACCTCTTTAAATTGTTTAATTCCTGAAGGAATGAAATCAACTGAAAGAAAATCACCGAGAGTTTTAATTTTAAACTTAACATGGTCTCCCATAGGGTCCTTAAATTGAGTATAACACTTTGCACCATTGATGTATGCAGCAATTGAAGCAGCTGTTACGCCTGTTCCGCATGCATAGGTCTCATCTTCCACGCCTCTCTCGTATGTACGGACAAAAAGTTTGTCAGGCATTTCCTGAAGGAAGTCAATATTTGCCCCTTTAGGGAATCTTGAATCCCATCTCCATTTCTTTCCTTCTCCGAAAACATCATAATGCTCAACATCATTTGTAATAATTACAAAATGATCGGACCCCGTATCAAGAAAATATCCCTCAGGCATTTTTTGTATGCCATCAACATCTCTCATTTTCAGACGGACTATGCATCTATGTGTGCTGTAATTAAGCATTTCAGCAGTATGGAAACCGTCAATTGCTGAGAAATTGAAACTCCCAATTCCTCTGTGTGCAGCAAAAGCAACAAGGCACCTTCCACCGTTTCCACACATAGTCCCTTCAAGACCGTCAGAATTATAATAATTCATCGTGAAGTCAAGTTTTTCGCTTTTACCCAACAGCATTAAGCCATCTCCTCCGATTCCAAACCGTCTGTCACAAAGCAGTTTGATCTGTTTTGTCGTAAGTTGCAAATCAGATTTTCTGTTGTCAATAATCACGAAGTCATTACCGGCTCCCTGATACTTGTAGGCATGAATTAACATAATAAATAAAAAGACGTTACTCGGACAATAGTTCTATCATCTTCAAAGCAACTTTGTCAGAGGCTCCTTTACCTCCCAAAATAGTATTAAGTTCTTCGTAATAACATATCATCTTATCCCTGTATGCAATATTGGAAATAAGAAGTTTCAACTCTTCAAACATATTTTCAGGAGTACAGTCATGCTGGATCAGTTCCTTAAAAATATGTCTATTTAGGATAATATTTGCCAAACTAATAGAATTGATTTTAATAAAACTCCTTGCCAGCAAATAGGAAATCTCATTCATTCCGTAGCAAACGACTTGAGGTGTACCGATAATGGCAGCCTCAAGAGATGCTGTCCCGGAATTAATTACTGCAGCGGAAGCATTTTTTAAAATAGAATATGTTTCTCCATACAAAACTTTTATCTTACTGCCTTCAAGATATTTATCATAAATACCTCTGTCAATTGAAGGGGCACCGGCAAGAAGGAGATGATAATTTGAATATTCTGATTGGGAGAGCATTTTTTCCAATGCCAGAAAACGTGACATTAAATAGTTGATTTCCATCTTTCGACTGCCAGCAAGCAGTGCGATAACCGGCCTGTCCTCCAAATCATTTCTACTGAAAAAGGCAGATCTCGGCTCAGTACAGCTTGTATCTTGTGAAATGCTGTCAATCAACGGGTTTCCTTCATATATTGCATTGATTCCCTTGCTCTTGAAATATTCCACCTCAAATGGAAATATGATAAAAAGCTTGTCAACATTTTTTTTCAGCCATTTTATCCTTCTTTCCTGCCAGGCCCATACCTTGGGAGCAATATAATAGAACACCTTGATGCCATGCGCTTTTGCGAATGCGGCCATTTTGAAGTTAAAACCAGGATAATCTATAAGTATCAGAACATCAGGCTTATGAGCAAGAAGATCAGATTTACAATATCGAAGATTATTCGATATTTTTCCAAGATTTTTAATGACTTCCACAACTCCCATTACCGCACTATCCTTATAATGTTTCACAAGAACACCTCCGACAGCAGACATCAAATCCCCTCCCCAAAACCTGAATTCGCTTGAGGGATCATTCTTCTTCAGTCCTTTCATCAGATTTGAACCGTGCAAATCACCTGAAGCCTCACCGGCAATAATGTAATATTTCATAAATTAACAGAAAAAGACTGTGGTCGTATTATTATCCCACAGGAAGCGACCAAATATTTTTAAGCCTATCAAGCTCCTTATAATCAGTAGTGTCAATAGAATGAGGCACGATTGTGATATAGCCTTCTTCATTCAACTGATGGTCACCTTTTGCCCCATCGGGTTCCAGATTTGTAAAAGTACCTGTCATCCAATAATAATCAACAGCATGAGGGTCAGTCCTCTTCTCATACTCTTTTATCCAACGGCCTTTTCCCTGATGCGCCATTACGATGCCCTTGATTTCTTCTACCGGAAGATTTGGAAAATTAACATTCAGGTATACTCCTTTTGAAGGCGGATTATTCAGGTACATATCAATGATGATTTTTGTAAAATGTTTTACTGCAGTAAAATCCGCATTCATGTTATGAGTTCTTATCGAAAGACCTATCGAAGGAATATCATAAATAGTACCCTCCTTTGCAGCACCGAGTGTCCCTGAATAAACTGCTGCAGAAGAGGCGTTTGATCCATGATTGATACCTGAGACAAGCAAATCCGGCATAGTTCCCTCCTCTTTATACATATTGACACCCATTTTCACACAATCTGCAGGTGTTCCTGAAAATGAATAGACGCGAATCTTATGAAGCAGAACATTTTGGTCCTCCTCTTTAATCTTTTCGAGCCTCATTATTTTATCCATTGTGAGAGATGCCGATTTGGCAGACTGAGGATCTTTCGGAGCGACTACAGTCACATTCCCGTATATCCTCATAAATTCAGCTAACTCCTTAATTCCCTTGGCATTGACACCATCATCATTTGTTATTAAAATCTCTTTCTCCATTATTGTTACTTATCTTGAAGCAAAGATAATCCAATTAATTTATTTTTCTTAAATTTGCACGATTATTGCAGGTACAAATAATTGCGAATCACGTATATAATTTGTGTTTTGAAATATAATTAATTTAATAAACAAAGTACAATGAAAAAAGTTAAAGTTGGTATCAACGGCTTTGGCCGTATCGGTCGCCTCGTTTTTAGGGCAGCCCAAACAAGAGATGACATTGAAGTAGTAGGCATCAATGATTTAATCAGCGTTGAATATATGGCGTATATGCTTAAATATGATACTGTTCACGGTCAATTCGGTGGTACCATTGAGGTAAAAGACGGGAAGCTTGTTGTCAACGGTCACGAGATCAGAGTTACCAGTGAAAAGGACCCTGCAAATTTGAAATGGAACGAAATCGGTGCAGAATATGTTATTGAATCAACCGGCCTTTTCCTGACAAAAGAAAAAGCAGAGGCTCATATCGCTGCCGGAGCAAAGCGTGTTGTAATGTCAGCTCCTTCAAAAGATGACACCCCTATGTTCGTATATGGTGTAAACCAGGATAAATACGCCGGACAGTCAATTATCTCAAATGCTTCCTGCACTACAAACTGCCTTGCCCCCATTGTAAAAGTTCTTAATGAAAATTTCGGAATTATTGAAGGCTTGATGACAACTGTCCATTCAGCTACAGCTACTCAGAAAACAGTTGACGGTCCTTCTATGAAAGACTGGAGAGGCGGACGTGCAGCAGGAGCAAACATCATTCCTTCTACAACAGGAGCAGCAAAAGCCGTAGGCAAAGTTATTCCTGAAATGAATGGCAAACTTACCGGTATGTCTTTCCGCGTTCCTACAGTTGATGTATCTGTAGTTGATCTTACTTGTCGCCTTGAGAAGGCCTGCACTTATGAAGATGTCAAAGCTGCAATGAAGAAAGCATCTGAGGGTGAACTTAAAGGGATATTGGGATATACTGAGGACGCAGTCGTTTCAAGCGATTTCCTTACAGATCCACGTACCTCAATATTTGATGCAAATGCAGGTATCCAACTGAATTCTAATTTTGTAAAAGTAATCTCATGGTACGATAACGAATGGGGTTATTCAAACAAGGTAGTAGACCTTATTGCATATGCCGCTTCAGTTGACGCGAAGTAATAAA
>CAZPLM010000004.1:10269-24081 GCA_964587275.1 uncultured Muribaculaceae bacterium
GCTTACACCTCAAAGAAATAACCATTTATAATTATTCATATAGGCGGCTGACATTTGTCTTGCCGCCTTTTTTTATCTGAACGCCCCACCCTTCTCAATCATGCCTTCAGAGCATATCTGCGTTTCAATCATTCATTGACTCATAACTTATCAGCTTTCCACTTCTTCCTCCTTGATGCCTGACTTCTCCGCCATGCAACATTACTCTTTCTACCTGATGCCTGACTTCACCTCCTTTTAACTTCACTCTTTCTACCTGATGCCTGACTTCACCTCCTTTTAACATTACTCTTTCTACCTTGTGAGACCTTCCTTTCCCTTGACCGTCATCCTACTCATCCTCTGCCGCATCCCCGCCCCACCTCATTCCTCCAAGCGTATGAGGCAGAGCAGGTAAAAAGCTTATTATCAAACACATTAGAATCAGTAAGCCATAAAAGAAAGAGGATTTTGGTATATAGAATAATACACTTAACTTGCAAAAAGAAAGGAGGAGAGAGAAATGAGGAGAAAGCGACGTTTCATAAACAATTCTATCCAGCATATATATCAACGTTCCATAGACGGAGGGGTAATATTCTATGACGTAGAGGATTACCTGGTTGCATTTACTATTTTCAGCATTTATGCACGAAAGTATAAGGTAAAAATTCTAAGTATATGTCTGATGGACAACCATTTTCACATATTAATCAACTGCAGTTCGAAATGGCTTATGAGTTCATATATGCAAGTGGCCACATCTGTGCTGGCAAAGCATTACAACAGTCATTTTGGCAGGAAAGGATCATTATTCAATCCGCTCTTCGGCAGTGCATCTAAAGTTGGTGACAAAAAAGCAAGAACCACAATTGCTTATCTCTATAATAATCCGGTAGAGAAGCATTTATGCAAAAAAGCAGAAGAATACAGATGGAACTTCATGGCCTACTGCGAAAACTTATTTCCATTCTCGCGAAAAAAGAATAAGAGCAATATGTCGAATGCAATGCGAGATGCGCTTAAGTTGATAGATCGCCTCTCAAGTGATAATCAATATCTTAAGTATCAGATAATAGAGATGATATTTAATAGAGTAAAGAAACAGGAAGATCGTGATTATCTGATCGACTACATAATTTCTTCATATTCAGTGATTGATTATAAGGAACTTATGAAGTATTTTAAAGACTATGACACATTTAAGACAGCTATTGATTCAAATACCGGCAGTGAATATGATATAAAGGAGTTGTATGAAAAAGGAGCTGATATCCCAATAAAAATTCTCATTTCGCTTGCTGCAAAAATCGGGTTTATCGGTACAAAGAAAAATTTCTACTTTCTTAATGGACATGAGGTTAGAAGATTGGTTGAAATATTTATTAATGAATCAAGGGCTTCATACTGGCAAATTGCAAAATTTCTGCATCTTTCAAAAATTAATGTTATCGCATTAAGTACGATGCGATAAAATTACAATATCATCTAAAAAATATAGTCCAAATGACATATTTGTTGTATTGTTTTAGTGCGAATAGCATTTTAACTAATGGATATTTCATATTTTTAATAGATAATCAACAAATTTCTAACAAATAATTGTTGAAAATCGATATTTTTTTAATTTCTATCTCTCTTTTTAAATGGTGATCCGTAAAGCGCTGTGTTATAGCATATTCCTAAAACTACCTCATATTTGTATTTGTATGAGGTAGATGGTGGAAAGGAGTGATTGATAATGAGTTGATGGGCACATGAAATTGCATGAAAGGTGTCAATTTTAAGATTTAAAAACGATCAAAAACAGAAATAAAAATTGGTTTTAGATAAACTTAGTTGTTTTAAAACATAATGATTTTATTATGTCTTTTGTTGTGGCTAACTTTGTTAGAGAACAAAACTAATTATTAAAAACGTTATGAATACAAGTATTTATCTTTATCTAAGTATCACTATTGTAACGGTTGTTGCAATAAGTTTTATCGCTATCGGCATTATTATGCACATCAGGAAATCAGACAATAATGGAAACAAAGAAGTTGCTGGATATCAGAAAGAAGGAGGTATTATCGGACTTCTAAAACTTGAGGAAGAGAAAGGAGATTTCAATTTTCCCAATACATGCAAGCCCCTTGTAGACTTTTTTGAGAAAGATAAGCCATTTCTTAATCCAGACTTAACAATAGCTAAAGTAGCAGAAGTCTTATGTACAAACAAAACTTATCTTTCAAGAAGTATCAATTTGAAATTCAAGAAAAATTTCAATCAGCTTGTTCACTGGTTTAGGATAAGAGAAGCGATTACTATTTATAAAAAAAATCCTGAACTCACTGTTTATCAATTATGTAAAAAATCAGGGTTCAGATCAATGACGACTTTTAATACGGCATTTCAAAGGAACACAGGATGTACTCCAGCTGAATGGTGTAAAGCATTCAAAAGAGATAATAATATAAAGGGCAATTAATGAGATTTTGCTCAAGATAGTCAAGATAGTAGGATGAACAATCTTATAATGATTATCATCATCCAATAATGAAGGTTAAAATTAATCAGCCGACTGCAATTATAATTGTTGACGGCTGATTTATTTTTGTGGACAAAGCATCGGATCTGATACAGAGCAGACATATTTATGAGATGTACAAGACATTATTTTAGAAATGAGTTCCTTGCATCAGTACTTAGTCCCTGAAAGAATCAGACATTGTTTCCAAATCATTCAAACCAAACTATATTATTTTATAAGTGATTATTAATACACTGTGCTGCACCACATTACCCATACGACCTCATAGCCGCTGGTGCATGAGGTGGGGAGAGGAAAGGAGTGACTGACAATGAATAAACGATCAGCGGGAAAAGAAAACTACATGAAATGAGCGGAAATATCATCGTGGATCAACGCGCCGGGGGGAAAAACGAAGAGAAATATCGTAGATCAACGCGCCGGACGGTATAAGCACAGACAACCCGAATTATCACACGCGTGATCCGAAGATTGCTGAGCCAATTCGGACTAAATTACTTCCAGCAGCAACAGCCAGTTCATAGTCATGAGTCATGCCCATAGAAATAATAGAAATATCCTCCTTTTTATAAAAAGCAGGTGCAGATGTAGCTGCAGTAGATGCAAATTCGGGGAGAAATGCTGTAATGCTTGAAAATTCAGATTTTACCTCTTCTTCATCATCTGTATGTGTAGCCATAGCCATCAAGCCTTTTATCCGCACGTTAGGATAGTCGTAAAGTCTTGTAGAAGCAAGTGATAATGCCTCATCAAATCCGAAACCAAATTTGGTATCTTCCTTAGCCACATGCAGCTCAATAAGACACGAAACAATAATATTCGCAGCAGCAGCATGTTTGTTGATCTCGGAAAGTAATTTTTCAGAATCAACTGAATGGATCAGTGAAGCATACGGAAGAACAAATTTTATCTTGTTACTCTGTAAATGACCGATAAAATGCCATTCAATATCTTTAGGAAGCAATGGGGCCTTAGTCGCAAGTTCCTGAGGCCTGTTTTCCCCAAAACACCTTTGTCCTGCCTCATATGCCTCCATTATATCCTTAACAGGTTTAAATTTCGAAACTGCCACCAATTTAACTTTTGGCGGCAGTTCATTTTTAAAAAATAATATTTGAGATTTTATACTCATTCAATAATTACTTTTTATTATTTTTCATCTGTTGTTGCTGGACCTTATACGCCTCGTCGAGTCGTTGTTGAAATTTTGATTTTTTCGGAGCCGTGTTTGAATTTGCCTTTTCGCTCAATTTCGCATACAATTTGTCCTCATTTACAAACCATTTTCTGATAACCCAGTTTTGACCTATCGTAATAAGGTTTGAAAGCATATAGTAGTAACTCAATCCGGCAGAGAAATTATTACAAAGAATTACCATAAAAATAGGCATAAACCAAAGTTGCATGAATTTCATACCGGGCATCTGTGTAGAATCCATCGTTGTCATTGTCAACTTTGAATAGAAAAACATCGATATACCCATTAATAGAGCGAACAGTGAAATATGGTCGCCATATAGAGGAATCTTAAAACTGAAATTCAATATTGAGTCATACGCGCTCAAATCAGTCGCCCACAAGAAACTCTGTTGTCTCAATTCAAACGAAGCAGGGAAAAAGCGGAACATAGCGTATAAGACAGGGAATTGAAGCAGTACAGGCAAACATCCTCCAAACATACTGATTCCACATTTTTTGTAGAGATCCATAGTCGCCTGCTGTTTCTTTAGAGCATCATCTTTTTTAGGGTATCTCGCATTTATCTTATCTACCTCAGGCTTGATCACTCTCATCTTGGCCGATGAAAGATAAGACTTCAGGGTAAGTGGAGATATGACAAGTTTTATCAGAATTGTAAGAATAAAAATAATCAACCCATAACTTGAGATATACTTGCTGAGCCAGTTGAAACAAGGAATAATAACATACCTGTTGATAGAACCAATCAACCATCCTCCAAGCGGGATAAGCTTTTCATATTGATGGTGAAAACTCTTTAATGTAGGATAGTGGTTGGGACCGAAATAAAACTGGAATGGATATGCATTCTCCGCACTCTTTTCACCGTAATTAACATTCATCACTGCATTTGCAGCCATCAACAATTTATCGGGATCATTTTCGGGATAAACTTTATATGACAGGTGGCCTGATGAAAAATTATCAGGAGCATACATGATTGCAGAAAAAAACTGCTGTTTGAATGCAAACCATGAAACTTGGCCGGCCATATCTTCCTGGCCATCGCCCTTTCTAAATGAAAGTTGCTTTACATCCTCACTTCCAGTATACTGGTAGCCAAGAGCAGAATAGTTCTTCTCATTATCATAACCTTTTTCAAAACGAGGAATATCAACCGCCCAGTTAATTGTAAACTGTGATGATGAACGTGGTATCACATCATCCATGCCGACAAACTTAAGATTGTATTCAAGAGTGTAACTGTCAGAGGCAAGCAAATATTCCGTTTCTATATATGAAGACTCGTCGAAATAGAGACGCATGACAATAGAATTGTCGGTGTTAATCACCCTGTTAAAAGAAAAATCGGATGTATTAATATATTGACCGGCATCCACTTCTATATCAAATACGCTTGACTTGTCTTTTAAAAGATAAAGAGCGGTACTGTCATATTTAAAATACTTTTTTACAAGTACTTCACTTGGCTGCGCTCCTTTTGTCGTGAACGTGATCTTTAAATTATCATTCTCAATTGTGTAAAATTCAGGTTCTCTTACTGATGCAGCATTAAGAAAGGCATTCTTGTACAATGTAGTATCAAGGAGAGAATCTTTTGTATCGCCGGCCACTGCACCAGCAATAGCCAAACTGTCAATTCTTGCAGTTGAATCTGCAGGAATATTTTTCAAAAGAGTAGCAGCCTCTATCGAATCCTGAATAAATTTGGCTTTCTGTTGTTTTTCAAACTGTTTAGTGTTATACCAACTGAAAAGGATCAAGATGAGCCCAATCAGCGCAAAACCTATAACGCTCTGTTTCTTCATTATTCTAAATTATTCTTCGTTTTGATTATCGAGAGAGTGGATTTTTTGTTCAAGTTCTGCCAGTTCTTCTTTGGCTTGATCAACTTTCTTTTTCATATCCTCAAGCATAGCCTCTGCATTCTTGGATTTTGAGAAGAAACCCATATTATTTTCCCATGTGGCTATATCTTGCTCCATCTTTGAATATTTCTGGATCAAGCGTTCTCTCTCTGAATGAGTACCTGTATTACGATTTCTGTTATTGTCGCCATAACGTCTCTTATATCTTGCCACCCTGTCTCCGCCATCATCAGGTCTAATATCCCCGAATTTTTCTTCAATGGCCTGGTTATATGCGGTCTGTATCTTTTCTTTTTCTTTAAATGGAACGAATCCGATTTCATTCCATCTTGATTGGAAACCTTTTAATGATTCTATATTCTCATTTTTTTCGGCAGATGGAACAAATGCCTTGATTTCTTCTACAAGAGACTGCTTCTTTGAAAGATTGTCCTCATATTGATTATCCTGCTCTCCGAAGTGTTTTTCTCTGTTATCAAAAAATGCATCGCAGGCAGCACGGAATCTTTTCCATATCTGTTCTGATTTTTTGCGGGAAACTGGACCTATCTCTTTCCATTGCTTCTGGATATTAATAAGCATATCAGCTGTCTTTTTCCACTCCTCGCTCTCCTTCAATGCCTCAGCCTGCTCACACAATGCAACTTTCTTTTCCATATTTTCCTGCATCTGATCCTTGAATGCAGAATAGAACTCTCTCTTTAATGAATAAAATTTGTCACAGGCAGCACGGAAACGGTCATAAATCTTCTGATTTTCCTTTTTTGAAGCAAAGCCGATCTTTTTCCATTCATTCTGGATTTCCTCAATGTTTTTAGAGAGTGTATTCCACGCATTTGAGTCTTTAATCTCTTTTGCTGCAATCTCTTCAACCTTTTCACAAAGAGCGGTTTTCTTTTCAAGGTTCTCTTTCTGATCTCCCTTCTGCGACTCAAAGTATCCCTGGTGTTTCTTATTAATGTTTGCTGTTGCAAGTTTAAATCTACCCCAAATAGCCTCGCGCTGTTCTCTTGATACCGGCCCTATTTCCTTCCACTCCTCATGAAGTTTTTGAAGTAAACGGAATGATTCTACAACATTCTCATCATTCTCAAGCGCTTCTGCTCTTTCACATAACTGTTCCTTTGCCTCAAGGTTCTTCCTGAAGTCAAGATCCCTGAATTCTCTGTTAATCTTGACATAGTCATAAAACTTCTCTGCATAATGCCGATAGTTTTCATAGAGATCTTTTGCTTTTGCCTGAGGGACAGGACCTATTGCTCTCCACTTTGTCTGAATTTCTTTGAATGCAGGATATATCCGGCTCAGATCTTCCTGATCCTCGACTATAGCTTTCAACTTTTCAAGAAGAAGGCTTTTTTCTTTGTAGTTTTCTTCTTTTTGTTTCTCAAGCTCCTGAGTATAAACTGATCTATCGGCTTTATACTTTGAAAACAACTCTTTGAACCCGCGTTCAATTTCTGCAAATGGATTTACGGAAATCACCTCGCTTTCATCGTTCACTTCCTTACTCTCTTCAGGCTCCTCCACTATTTCTTCAGTCTCGACAACATCAACAGGTTTAACAATGTGATCTGCAGCAGGCTCAATAAAACCCGACTCGATTTTCTCTTTCCTTAAAGTCTTATAAAATGCAGCCTTAATCCCTTCGGCATGCTTATACAGCAGCTGCATATCATTTCTGTCAAGTAATTCCTGAAACATATCGACTAATTCTTTTAGCCCTTTGTTAGCATAATCAATGACTTTATCTACAGAAAGCGATGGTTCTGAAGCAGCAGCAGGAGACTCATTCACGGGAGCCGGCTCAGGCTTTTCAGCAGAATCAACAGAAGGAGCAGCCACATCGACTGGAGCATCTTTTGCACTATTTTCAGATTTTGCATCAGATGATTCTAAAGCCGTATTAGCCTCATTCCCATTTGTTTCAACACTTTCATTTTGATTATTACTTTCATCGCCGGATGTAACAGCGACATTTTCGCTAACTTTAGCAGATTGCTCTGATTCGGGAGCAATTGGTTTAAGAACTTCACTCATTTCAGTTTTGTATATGATTTATAACTTGCAAATATATTATTTTTTATGGAATAAATCGTAATTTTGTGCCATTATGAGGATAGATATTTTAACAGTTGTTCCTGAATTACTTGCAAGCCCGCTCAATTATTCAATTATTAAAAGATCAAAAGAAAAAGGACTTGTCGAGATTTATGTTCACAATATTCGTGAATATGGGCTTGGAAGTTACAAACAGGTTGATGATTACGGATTCGGTGGAGACGCCGGAATGATTATGATGATTGAACCGGTCTACAATCTGATTTCCAAATTGAAAAAAGAGAGGGACTACGATGAAGTGATCTACACTTCACCCGACGGTGAGATCTTAAATCAGGGTATTGCCAACAGCCTTTCCTGTCTTGATAACATCATTATTCTTTGCGGACATTACAAGGGAATAGACCAAAGGATACGCGAACATCTTATAACTCGAGAAATATCAGTCGGAGATTATGTACTGAGCGGCGGCGAAATACCGGCTGCAATAATCTGTGATGCAATCATAAGGCTCATTCCAGGCTCGCTCGGAGATGAAACATCCGCCCTCTCGGACTCATTTCAGGACGGTCTTCTCGCCCCACCTATCTATACCAGACCGGCAGACTTTAATGGATGGAAAGTACCGGATGTCCTTCTAAGCGGAAATCCTAAACTGATAAAAGAATGGCAGGACGAACAGGCTATCGAAAGAACTAAGAGACTTCGCCCCGGCTTACTTGAGAAATAACCGACTGTTCCTCAACCGGCACAACTGTCATCGCCTTAGGTGAAGCTGGACAGACATGTTCACATCCCCCACAACCTATACAGATATCCCTGTGTACTGAAGGGAATTTCAAATCCTTTTTCTTGAAATCCACCATAGTAATGGCCCCGGTTGGACAATGCTCGCTGCAGAGTCCACAATTAGTTTCGGTTTTAAAAACCATACAGTTCTTTGCGGTGAATTTCACTGTCCCGATTTTCGTCACCCGTTTCGATTCGATTGAAAGAGGCTTGATTGCGCCTGCAGGACAAACAAGAGAGCATGCATTGCAATCATAATTGCAGGATCCATTTTTAAATGATATCAGAGGCATCATGAATCCATCAAGACCATGTTCTCCAAGTGCCGGATGGATAATATGCTGAGGGCAAGCAGCCACACATGCGTGACAAGCTGTACAGTGCTCCTTCAGATGATTCAGGCTAATAGAACCCGGAGGAATAATATGAGCAGCATTATCTTCACCTGATACCGCAGGATGCAGCTTATTCCCCCATTTTCTGGAAACAAGAATAACACCGATGGAACCAAGTGCGATCAGGGCATTTCTTCTTCCTGCATTTTCCGGATCATCATCACACTTTTTTGATGAAACAGTTTTCTTGCCGTAAGAAAAGGAATACTTATAAGCATTTGTTGAACAACTTTTTACACAATCAAAACACATTACACATCTTGAATAATCCACTTTTTTGTTCTTAGGGTCTATACAGCCACTTTTGCAATGAGTGGCACAGATACCGCAACCGACACATTTATCTTCATCAATTGTAAGACGAAAAAGAGCCGCCTCACTCAAAAGACCGAGAAAACTTCCTACAGGACATATTGCATTACAATAAATCCTGCCCCAAAAGGCACTGAGAATAGTAATCAGACAGAAGAAACCTGAAGCTACAACAACAGCTGCAATTGAAACATTTACAAATGGCTCATATACCACTGCCGAAGGAAATAGACCTGCGATTAAATTATTAATTCCAAGTGCTGCAGAATTAAAAATATTAGTCGCAATCCTGCCATATACGGAATATGGATCCAAAAAAGCGAGTGGGTAAGAAACACCTATTATCAGACAAATGGCAACAATTACCAATATACTATATCTTAGTATGTTATGTGGTTTTTTATAATGAGTTCTGCGTTGTTTGGGAGATTTAAATAACGATGAGACACGTGAAATGACATCCTGAAGAATACCAAGCGGACAAAGAAATGAACAATACACTCTACCAAACAATAAAGTCATGACCATCAACAGAATAAAAAAGAGCGAAGTGCCTGCAAATACGGACATTAAAGAGGGAACAAACTGTGTATGAAGTAATTTTGAGGAAATTCCAAAGCTATCAGGCGTAAAGAACATAAAGCCTGAAGTAAGGAGAGTAATAAACAGTAAGGCAAACACAACCCTCAGTGGATGAATAACAAAACCAAAATTCTTTTTCTTCTTCATATATCACACATTATTTGTAAGCCAAAAGTAGATATTTTTTTCTTCAGATGAACACTGTACAGGAAGAAAAGGATGGCTGCAACATGATCCAGCCATCCCCAAATAATAACCACTAATACTATTTTAACTAATAATTATAACTCAATTAACAGCTATTTGCTCACTCTTGAAGTTTCATCAACATTACCCACATTTCTTTTCGCAGACTGCTGAGCCTTTCCGAAACGATATGTTAGACTCAACATTATTTTAGTCTGGCACAAATCCTGATTAAGCTTATAAGTGCAAACGCCTTTATCATATAGCCTTAGATTGGTATCACCGGTGCCCAACAGATCTTTTACATTTAACGAGAGTGATAATTTATTATTAAGAATGTCTTTTCTCATACCAAGATCTATTTGGTATATAGGATCAATAATAAAATATCCATAGTGTACTTTTGACGAATATGTACCGACAAATTCAATTTTGAAATTTTTAGGCAAAAATGCAGAAAGTGATAATTTACCCTGGGCCATCAAACCGTTGTTTTCATACTCACCGGCATATACTTTCTCACTGTTCGTAGTGTTTTTTACATAAAAAACATTTGTATTGAAAGACATTATAAGGCGATCCTTAATTATTGGAAACTCTGAAATACTGATTCCTCCGCCTGCAAGAGACTGAATACCAAAATTGTCCCATTTGTATGTCTTGAATCCTGTCTCATCATTGAAAAATGGAGATTGCGATATCACATTATCAGTCCTGTTATAGATAAACATCACATTAAAATATTGATATAAAGTCATATTTAAATAAAACTGATTGATATACTCAGGATCGAGTTTTGGGTTGCCCACAATGACGGTATTTGCATCAGCATACTGTTCGGAATAATTTAACTGATAGAACGAAGGTCTTGAAAGCCTCCTTGAATATGAAAGAGCAAATATAATTTTCGGATCCGGTATATAACTTACAAATGCTGTAGGGAAAAAATCTATATAACTATTGTCTGTCTTCACCCCTTCACTTTTCCAATCTCCTTTGGTATCAGTATATTCCGCTCTTAATCCTACTTTTGTGGAAAATTTTTGTGAAAATGAATTTGCCAAAGTAAAATATGCTGCCGAGATTTTTTCATTATAAACAAATGAGGTTTCACCACTCTCAATTTCACTCTTTGTGCGCATTTCGGAGTCGTTTACCATGGTATTATCTGTTTCAGTCATAGCCCATTTTGCCCCCACCTCAAGAATACCGGTATTCCACACTACTCTTTGATAATCAGCTTTTGCAGAATACATATTAATAAACTGGTCAGTATTATTCACTATATATTGTTGAAATATCTTCTCTTCCGAAGAACCGGGCATATACTTTAAAGTATTGTCCTGTATTGAGTGATTAAATAGATCAAAATAGTTATAGTCTGCATTTAAAGTAATTTCTTCACTCTTCGACTCATCAAATTTGTGAGTATAATTAAGATTGGCAGCAACATTATTTTGACCTGTAGGAGTCTTAATATTTGAAGTGGTAGTCTGGCTGATAACGCCTTTGTCATAATCTGATTCATCGGCAAAGAGATTAGTATCATTTGATCTGTCAATATATGTATTCATAGAAGAATTATCTGTACTGTAATTAATTATAGCACCTACCACATCTTTTTTACCAAGATACCAGTCATTGCCGACTCTTAAAGTATGTGTTTTATCTCTCTCAAAAACACTCGATTCGGAAATCTGATACATACCTGACTCAGGTATATGAAGCCATGAGTCGAAATCAAATATGTACTCTTTCTGTTTGTACCCGTAATTTATAAATGAATTGGTTTTCTCACTTCTATAATTTAAATTAGCTGAGAACTGTGAATCAAAAAGATACTTATCTTCCCATATTCCGCCGGCGCCTCCGTTTAAAGATCCGTTAAAACCTTGAAGAAAATTCTTCTTTGTCTTTATATTTATAATACCTCCTGTCCCTTCAGCATCATACTTCGATGACGGATTTGAGATTATTTCAATCTTATCAATATTATCGGCAGGAGTAGCATTTAGAAGCGACTCAAGAGCCTGACCGCTAAGTTGTGATGGACGACCATCAATCCAGATTGCAACTGTACTGCCATTCAACTTGATATTTCCATCCATATCGACACTCACACCGGGAGCTTTTTTAATAATATCAATTGCATCGCTTCCGGCTGTTGTCACTCTTTCACTTACATTCATTATCAACTTATCGATTTTCTGTTCAAGGAGAGGAATTTTCTCTGTAACAACTGCGCTTGTCAATTGCTGCGCATCCTCTTCAAGTTCAACATTTGATAAATCATATTGGGTCTCGTTAAGAGTTACTTTATGATCAACAGTTTTGTATCCGATAAAAGAGATTTGAATTGTATATTCACCGTTAGGAGCATTTTTTATCTCAAAATATCCATTTTCATCAGCAGTCGTACCACTTACAACCTTCCCGTTTGCATCATAAAGGGCAATTGTTGCAAAGCCAAGAGGTTCGCCGGAATTTTTCTCATAAATATTTCCTTTAATCACTGTCTGAGAGTGTCTGTTAACAGGAATCGGAGTTGCTCCGGTATTTGCTACTGTGACAAACAAGAGAATCACGATAGCGGTAAACATTTTTTTCATTACTTCAATTAATAATTAGTCTTTGTATAATTTCTAAATTTTAGACGCAATTGTCAATAAAATGTTGCAGAATTGGGATGAATTTATAAATACAGGTAAAATAAAAACCGGATCTCGCAAAAGCGAAATCCGGTAAGTCACTGATTGAAAACAATTCCTATTTAAGAATCTCCCAATCTGCATATTGCATAATGTCAAGATTGGTCTTAGGTTCTGTAATGTAACTTTCATTGCAGTTATATGTCCATTCCAGCAAATTTGATCCACCGCCTGACTG
The DNA here is from genome assembly GCA_964587275.1 of uncultured Muribaculaceae bacterium. GTDB lineage: Bacteria > Bacteroidota > Bacteroidia > Bacteroidales > UBA932 > CAZPLM01. Next base: position 23,061 of record CAZPLM010000004.1, read on the forward strand.
TGTTGTAATCAGAGCTGCATTTCTTACAAGTCCAATAGGGAATGCCTGATCTCTTGGGAGTTCTCTGTCCCCATGAGTAGGATCGGTTGGAATCCAGCCATATCCTGGAATATAAACCTCAACCCACCTGTGATACACTTCATCCATATATGAATTATTTTCACGACACCAGGTAGAACCCACATATCTTGCCGGAAGACCGGCCGCCCTGCAAAGGGCAATAAAAACAAACGAATATTCCGAACATGAGGCATGGCCGTTTCTGATCACAGTTGGTGCCGTATCCCATGCGCCATCCATATAATAATATAAATGAGCAATCAAAAATTGATGCAACTTTCTGAGAATCCAATATGGATTTGTCTCACCTGCAAGGACATCATCCTTTGTTTTCTGAATAATGTCACTGTTTATCTGATATTTTACATCATCAGCAAGATAAAAGGCCTTGATATCCTGCGGAATATCTGCAAGTGTCCCAACATATTCAGGATAAATAAAATATCTGACATTATACGTATCCGCGGTAGTGGTTACTACAACCTCTCTCTTCTCCCCGGGCATTATATTATTTGATTTAAAGACAGCACATTTTTGTCCCCACTGATCAGTTTCGTATGAATCGGGTTTGATATTATATTCAATTTTTTTAATATCCTGATTTGCTCTGTTTTCCGGCAAGGCAATATACACTTCAGAGCTTTTAATTATACCAGGGCCATAACAGTTGAATGAGTGATGAAATGACACTTTACGTGAAGTTTTGTCTGTCCGGACATATTGAGTTTTATCCTTGATCTTTAACTCATATATTTTATTGTCATTATAATCAGCTGCCCACAGCGATTCACCATTTACTGCAATCCCGTGAACGCAACTCCCGGGTGCATTCATAATAATAATAACATATCCATGTTCCGGCTCAACCATATATATTTCATCTGTGCCATTGTCCCCTATCCATAGATATTTTCCGTCAAAGGATATTCCACGCGGGCTCTTGGATGGAGCCTTGAATGAA
>CAZPLM010000005.1:0-1118 GCA_964587275.1 uncultured Muribaculaceae bacterium
GAATAATGAAAGATTATTGCAGCAGCACCCAAAAGCAATGGAACAATGAGCACTGCGGCAACCTTTTGAAAACCTTCAATAAACCTATTCCGTATAAAAAAACTATTTATATTCTTATCTGATGCAATTTTATTTCTGATATTGCCATACATCCTTTCAAGCATCTGCTGAGACACTTCAATTTCAGAATTATGTACCACATCTTCAGAATGTTCAGCAACCCATTTGTACAGCAGCTCTTTGCCCTGTTTATCTTCAAACAGGTAAAAAAGAGTCTGTTTTGACTCCTCTGAAATACTCTTGCTTTCGTCAAGAAGCTCTTCAATCGCTTTATCTATATTCATTTCAATTATTAATATAATATTGAAGCAGTCCGTACATACATAATACAACCGCAATAAATAATTCCGTTATTCTGATATCAAAAAAAATTACAGACTGTTGATGAAAAAGAGAAGAAGGATGAAACTGATCTCATCAGAAAGGTTATCCTTCATAAACTTGATTGCCTTACGCATCTGCGTATCGACTGTGTTTTCAGAAATGTTCAAAAAATCAGCTATTTCCTGATAAGTCATCCCTTTAAACCGACTGAGAAGAAATATTCTTTTTCTTTTTGGCGGCAGCATATCAATCAGTTTGCTCGCCTTGCCCTGCATCTCTTTTTCAATGACTATATCATCCTGAATGGCAGGAGTAATTCCTGATAATCTCTTTTCGAGGTTATCTGTCATAACCCTCTCATTAAACCGTTTCCTCAAATAATTAAGAGAAGCATTTCTTGTAACGGTGAAAATAAATGACTTGAAGTTCCTGTCCTCCATCAATGACTTTCTGACCTCCCATATTTTGATAAAAACGGACTGTGTCACCTCTTCAGCATCAACTTGAGTCTTCAGTATAGAGAAAGCAAAACGATAGATATCAGCCGCATAAAAGTCATATAATTCTTTCAGTGCGGCCGGATCGCTTCCCGATAACTTCTTTATAATTTTACTGTGATCCATCTGTCCGGACGCAAATATAAGAAAAAATAGCCGGTATCAACTGGCTATACTTTCTGCACAAAAATCTCCAACATCAGAGGTGGAAACAGCGCTTCCACGGACAAGATCCGA
>CAZPLM010000005.1:1128-3390 GCA_964587275.1 uncultured Muribaculaceae bacterium
TGAGACTTTCTGTTCTATCGATGACAGACAGGCCTGTCTGATCGCATCAGCCTCCACATGAAGTCCAAAAGAATCGAGCATCATAGCGGCTGAAAGGATTTGAGCGAGAGGATTTGCAATACCCTTTCCCTTTGCCTGAGGATATGAGCCGTGAATCGGTTCAAAAAGTGAATGAGTTTCTCCAACAGAAGCGGAGGGCAACAAGCCGATAGACCCGCTGATAGCTCCGCCAAGATCACTTAAGATATCGCCAAACATATTTTCAGTAAGAATAACATCGAAATCGGCAGGATTCATCACAAGTTTCATTGCAGCATTATCCACAAACATATAATCCAGCAAAATATCAGGATACTTCCTCTTTCCCATCTCAGTCACCACTTTTCTCCATAAACGTGAGGTTGCAAGCACATTCGCCTTGTCAACAAGTGTCAGCTTCTTTCGCCTCATCTCTGCATACCTGAATCCCACCTCTGCAACTCTTTCTATCTCTTCAACAGAATAATTGCATGAATCAAATGCGGTGTTTCCATCCTCTGACAGACCCCGCGGTTTGCCAAAATAAATACCTCCTGTCAACTCTCTTACAATCAGCAGATCTGTCCCACCTATCACACTTTCTCTCAAAGGAGAAGCTCCGAGAAGAGAACTGTATGGAGCGACGGGGCGCAGGTTTGCGTACAGCCCCAGCGACTGACGCATCCTGAGCAATCCCTGCTCCGGCCTCACCTTTGATGTGGGATTATTATCATAGGACGGATCGCCTATAGCTCCAAAAAGCACCGCATCACAACTTTTGCATACAGTGTCGGTAACATCAGGGTAAGGATCCCCACAATGATCTATGGCACAAGCGCCTACATCAGCATATTTATATGTAAACTTATGGGAATATTTTACGGCGACAGCATCAAGTACTTTTGTTGCTTCGTTCATTATTTCAGGGCCTATTCCATCACCCGGCAATACAGCAATGTTACGATTCATATCTATTTTCAAATTTTATTATTTCATCAATATTTGCAAGAAGGTAATCAATATCATCATATCCTTTCATAAGACACTCTTTTTTATAAGGATTGATTTCAAACATCTCTTCACCGACTCCGGGTATTGAAACCATCTGATCGGCAAGGTCAACAGAAACGGTCAATTCAGGATTTGCATTCACGGCTGCAACACACTCGGCAAGAAACCCGGAAGTTACCTGCACAGGTAAAAGTCCGTTATTTAATGCATTATTTTTGAAAATATCAGCAAATGAACTTGAAATGACTGCCTTGAAGCCATAATCTGACAATGCCCACGCGGCATGCTCACGGCTTGAACCGCATCCGAAATTTTTACCGGCAATCAGGATTTCTCCTTTGCGAATATTAAGAGGAAATGCCCTGTTTGGGGTACCGTCCTCATTGCACCGCAAATTATAAAAAAGATTTGCAGCGAATGTATCTCTTTTAGTGGTCTTTAGAAATCTGGCCGGTATTATCTGGTCAGTATCGATATTATTGATGTTCAACAGGATTGCCGTGGATTTTACTGTAATGATTTTTTTCATTTTTAAACGGTTTTAAATGTTTTTAAACGTTTCAGGTACGGAAATAACACCTTCAACAGCAGAAGCGGCGGCAACTGCCGGACCTGCAAGAATTGTTCTTGCACCATCCCCCTGTCTCCCCACAAAATTTCTGTTTGATGTGGAAATACAATATTTGCCGGAAGGGATCTTGTCATCGTTCATTGCCAGGCAGGCCGAGCAGCCTGGCTCTCTTATTTCAAATCCGGCATCTCTCAGAATGTCACCTATCGCCTCTTCCTCAATCTGTTTTTCTACACCTTTTGAACCAGGGACAAGCCACGCAGTAACATCAGCATTTTTCTTCTTTCCTCGTACATTCTGAGCGAAAATGCGAAAATCTTCAATTCTGCCGTTAGTGCACGAACCGAGAAAAACATAATCAATCTTCTTTCCAGTCATTTTCTCTCCTGATTTGAAATCCATATAAGAGAGAGCATTTGTAAAGCTTTGAGAATCACATCCCACCGCAGAAGAAGGAATAGAACCGAAAATTGAAATTCCCATTCCGGGATTTGTCCCGTAAGTTACCATCGGCTCAATTTCAGCCGCATCAAAACTGACTTCCATATCATATACTGCATCCTGATCGCTACCAAGGCTTTTCCAGTACCTGACACATTTTTCAAACGCAGCATCCTTCGGAGCATATCGCCGTCCTCTGATATATGCAAAGGTAGTCTCAT
>CAZPLM010000005.1:3400-23149 GCA_964587275.1 uncultured Muribaculaceae bacterium
GCCTCCCTTTGCTCCCATTTCAATACTCATATTACAGACAGTCATTCTTTCTTCCATCGACATTGCCCTGAATACATCACCGCAATATTCCACGAAATGGCCGGTACATCCTGCCGTGCCCAACCTGCTTATTATGAAAAGTATTACATCTTTTGCACATACGCCCTCACGCAGCCTCCCGTTTATCTCGATTTTAGCCTGTTTCGGTTTGTTCTGCAAGATGCACTGTGAAGCAAAAACCATTTCAACCTCACTCGTACCGATACCGAATGCAATATTACCAAATGCTCCGTGAGTCGCTGTATGGCTGTCTCCGCAAACCACCGTCTGACCACAAAGAACAATGCCCTGTTCCGGTCCTGTAATATGTACGATCCCGTTTGCAGAATCCCCAAGAGGGAAAAATATTATTCCATTATCACTGCAATTTTCACCCAGTTTTGCGACAGCCTCAGCTGACTGCCTGTCGCGAATCGGTTTGTCCTGATCCTTTGTCGGTGTATTATGGTCACATACTGCAAATGTCCTGTCCGGTCTGCGAACTTTTAGCCCTCTTTTTTTTAGATCGGCAAATGCCTGAGGAGAAGTAACTTCATGAATCAGATGACGATCAATGTAGAGGACATCCGGTCCTCCCTCTACTGTCTTGACAATATGTGATTCCCATATTTTGTCAAATATAGTCTTGCTCATATTTATATGATTTTTGAAATAGCATTGACAAAAGCCTCTACCGAAGCAGTTATGATATCGGTATTCGCAGAAAAACCATAATAGATATTTCCTCTATTTTCTACCTCTATATGTACCTTTCCCATATCATCTGTGCCACGCGTAATGGCCTGTACAAGAAATTCTTCCAATGTAATTTTTCTTTGAATCAATGATTTAACAGCCTTGAATGAGGCATCGATAGGGCCGTTCCCGCTGGATGTGGCACAGCACTCTTCACCGTCTATATCCAACTTTACAGTAGCCATCGGAACTGAACCTTTTCCACACACGACCTGTAAAAAACTCAGTTTAACACGTTGTCCGACATGTTCCTGAGTTACACCTGCAATCATGCAGAGATCAGAATCATTCACATCTTTCTTGGTATCAGCAAGTTTTAAAAACTTCTCGTAAGCAACTGACATCTGCTCATCACTAAGATGAATGCCCAGCCTTATCAGATGATAGTTTAAGGCAGCTCTTCCGCTTCTCGCAGTGAGGGCTATTACCGATTCTCCCAATCCGATATCAGCCGGATCTATTATCTCATAGCTTTCTCTCTGTTTGAGAACCCCGTCCTGATGAATTCCGGAAGAGTGAGCAAAAGCATTTCTTCCAACAATAGCCTTATTTGGCTGAACAGGCATTCGCATCAATGTTGATACAGCCCTTGAGGTCTTTATTATATACTTCGTATCTATATCAGTATAAACGGGAATATCCTTTCTGCATTTGATTGCCATGACTACCTCTTCCAATGCGGTATTCCCGGCTCTTTCTCCAATGCCGTTTACCGTAACCTCAGCCTGTCTGGCCCCATTGGCAATGCCGGCAAGCGTGTTTGCAGTAGCCATACCGAGATCATTATGGCAGTGGGTAGAAATTATTGCCCTGTCAATATTTGGAACGTTATCAACCAGAAATTTAATTTTGGCCCCGTATCCTTCAGGTGTACAGTAACCTGTAGTATCGGGAATATTTACTACCTTGGCCCCGGCCTTGATGACAGCCTCAATCACTCTGGCAAGATATTCGTTCTCCGTCCTGCCGGCATCTTCAGCGTAAAATTCCACATCATCGACATATTTTCTCGCATATTTGACACACGCAATGGCCTTTGCAAGAATATCCTCACGATTGGAATTGAACTTGTATTTAATATGATAGTCTGAAGTTCCTATGCCTGTGTGAATCCTTTTCCTCTGAGCAAAATGAAGAGCATCGGCAGCCATATCGATATCTTTTTCGACTGCTCTTGACAGTGCACAAATGGTACAGTCTGTAATAACCTTGGATATTTCAACAACGGATTTAAAGTCTCCCGGGCTTGATATGGGGAATCCGCACTCAATAATATCAACTTTCAACTCTTCAAGTTTTTTTGCCAATTCAACTTTCTCAACAGTGTTAAGTTGACATCCGGGGACCTGTTCGCCATCTCTGAGGCTTGTGTCAAAAATAAATAATTTCTGGTTCATAAATTTTAATTGTTTTTCAAAAAGTACATATAAAAAAAATCGCCCGAAAATTTCGGGCGATTCAATATAAATCCAATATGTTATCTCATATACTGACTATACCATCACCCTCGGGTCCTAAGATCCAATAGAAGTAGTGATAGGGATAGTGAAGTAAACATCATCTCTTATCAGTCATTTGATTTTTCAATTCTTACACCATCTTTCCAAAGATACCAGTCAGCATTATTGTTGCCGTTTGAATTGACCCAGTCCCTGAAGAGAGGATATTGAGGTTCATTGCCACTTTCTGTTACAGATGATCCTATTTCCATTTTCTCGTCAACTACCGTCCAGCCTGTATAGCCGAAAAGTTCGACGGCAAAAGGAAAATTACCTTCCTTGGCAATATACCAGGCATCATCACCTGTCAACAGCAGATTAGCATCAATCCATGAAGTTGCATCATATTTTGGAAGATGGACTTCCATACGGCCTTCTGTCCCCTTAGTGGCGTTCACGTCATAATTAAGCACTATGAACGGATTATAAACCCTTGTGAGAGACTGCTTGTCTGAAGTGAAACCAGTCCTTGTAACCTTAAACGTATTTCCAAGAGCTGCTTTTGCATTTACACAGACGATTATCTGATTGGATTCTTCAAGTTTTACGATATCTGAATTTGCAGCATCGATTGTCCCGACCTCACTGTTAATCACATAACCAAATGCGCTTATGATTGATGCTCCGTCGTGGACAAACTTGAATACATCGACAACTTTCTTTATTTCATTATCCTGGTTGAAGGTAACCTGAGTATCATACTCAACTACGACATCATTCATATCATAGTCCCCACCGCTTGGCCAGATATCTTCAAAAGCGAGTGTACCAGTAGTATGTTCGACAGTCAAGACTTCATCATCTTCGATAATAGGCTTGTCCGGATCATAAATCGCTTCAACCGGAGTAGCCTCAACATAGAACAGATAATCTTCAAATGAATTATCCCCGACTTTTCCATCTTTCACCCCTTGATAAGCCATATCTTCAAATCCATAAAGAGTAGCCCCAGACTGACTGTCATACAGAGCCATACAGCCTTTGACCTGCTCTTTGTTCGCAGATTCATTGGAATAAACAACTCTGTCGGCTCCGTAGGCGCTACTGATGTATCCGTTGACGGTGCTCATATTTGCGCCAGGATAAGAATCCCATGAGAAACCGCCGCCAAGCATACTGATAAGAACCCAACCGATCGTATAGCCCTCGGGAAATGTATCAATTCCCGCTTCATTATAACTTTCTCCAAAAAATTGAAGTCTGATCTTGTAATGAAGATTGGTTGAAAGCTGATATCCTGAACGCGGATAAACTACATATTTGGGAAGATTCTTGACATTTACAGTCCCCGCTTCATCAGTCTTATAATAATAATAAGCCATTGCATTTGAATACCAGCCGGAAGCATTGAGGAAAACGAGATCAATCTGAGCTCCCTCAAAATTTTCCTTGTCAGCAGGCTTAATAACAGAAAGATTCATGTGAGACTCATCTGTGATATAAGAACTGTTGTTAGGCTTTGAGCCATATGTATTCTTACTTATTGTATTATTGACAGTTGTTAGCAGTGATCCGAGTGTCCTGGTCGTTCCGTTGATTGTGGAAGAAGTGGACATTGAAGAGTAGATGGATGGCACAGCATTATTGGACGGAGTCCAGTTATAATAATAATACCTGTCGTTTCCAATTTTAAATCTTGTACTTGTCCTGCTTGCACTGTATGTATCATAAAGCCCATACAGCTTCTTGCCGGAATCAATGGTGATATATGATGTGCCGATATTGATATGCTCGACTTCATCAGCCTTGGTCAAAGTCGACTTGGTTGCTATTTCATTGTTATATGAAACAGAATTGTCCGTAATATCAAGATCAATGCATTCCGGAACATTTATGGCATTCGCCACAGCATAAAGTTTCTTTACTGAGGAAGGGACCCTGACGGTACTGTTAATAGAGCAGTTGTTGTCAGTATATGCCCTGAATACAGGCTCAATGTCTGTATTAATCATGCCATCCGCCGTATAAGGATCAGCAGTGTAAATATCTACAAGGAATTTGTATCCCGTATAGCCGTAATTTAATTCTACCTTAATGTCTTTAGCGGTAGAAAAGTCGAAATATTCATCTTCGGGTTTGATCTGTTCATTCCCTTTACCCGGATTATCAAGGCTGTTGCAGCCATTTAAGATGAAAATCGACGTAATTGTTAAAAAAAGTAACAATTTTTTCATTTTTTTCCCTTTAAATTCACGGGCAAATATAAATATTATTTTACAACAAATGACCAATTATTTATAAAGTTATCAACACTTTACATATCAAAAATCTGTTTTCCCCGATTATATGCCCTCTAACAAGGTTTTTAAAAAATTGATTTTTATTGAAAATAATGAGAATTGGCATTTCATTTTGTAAATTCGCATCATGTTAAGAAAAAATTCAACATTAGATCTGTTCAACTCAGATATCTCCGAATCCAAGAAAATACCTCTGTCACTTAATGAAATACACGCAGGATTCCCATCCCCCGCCGAGGACTTCATGGATATTGCCCTGGACCTCAATAAGGAGGTGGTACATAACCCCGCTTCTACTTTCTATGCACGTGTAAAGGGTACTTCAATGATAGATGAAGGTATAGAAGAGGGAGATCTTCTTGTAATAGACAAGAGTGTCATTCCATACAACGGATGCCTTGCCGTGTGCTTTCTGGATGGCGAATTTACGCTCAAAAGATATACCGTTTCCGGAGACGGGGCGGTGCTGATGCCGGCAAACAAGGCATTCAAACCTATCCCTGTAACTGCAGACAACGACTTTACCATCTGGGGTGTTGTCAGGTATCTTATTAAAAAAATGTAATGTGATTATGGTCGGCCTCTGTGACTGTAATAACTTTTTTGCGAACTGCGAGAGAGCATTCAATCCCGCTCTGAACGGCAGGCCGGTCGTTGTCCTTTCCAATAACGACGGGTGCATAATTGCCCGCTCCAATGAGGCAAAGGCTCTCGGGATCAAAATGGGGACACCTCTCTACCAGATAAAGAAAATGGCGGAGCAAAATAATGTGTCTATTTTTTCCTCAAATTACCAGTTATACGGTGATATGAGCAACAGAGTAATGAGCCTGCTGCGAAAATACGCTCCCGCAGTGGAGGTCTATTCAATCGATGAGGCGTTTCTTGATCTGTCCGGCTTCAAAATAGAAATGCTGTCGGAGTGGGGAAAGGCACTCTCAAAAAAAATACATCACGACACGGGAATTCCGGTAAGCATTGGCATTTCCCCGACAAAAACTCTTGCAAAAATATCCAGTAAGCTGTGCAAACAATATCCCGGACTGCATGGCAGTTGTCTTATGTATAAAAATGCCGATATTGAAAAGGTGCTGAAGAAATTTCCGGCGAAAGATGTGTGGGGAATTGGTAGAAAAAATGCAAAAAAACTCTCCGGTGTTGATGTATCTACAGCCTGGGATTTTACCCGTCTCTCACCTGTATGGGTGCAGAAGAATATGAGTATTATGGGATTGCGTACCTGGAAAGAACTGCGTGGCGAACCGTGCATCGAATTTGATGATGTCCTGCCTGAAAGGCAGCAACTCTGCATTTCCAGATCATTTGCAAAAGAAATGACAGACCTGGAATCCCTGAACACTGCAATTTCCACTTTTGCTGCAAAAGTGGCCGAGAAACTGAGAAAACAGAAGATGCGTGCCTCAAAAATGTATGTCTTCATCCTTACCAACAGGTTCCGCGATGATATGCCGCAGAATTACGAGACCGGGATGGTATCATTCGACCCTCCGACAGACGATATGATCAGGATCTCAAATTGCGCCTCGGAAGCACTAAGTCATATTTTCAGAAAAGGATACGGTTATAAGCGGGGAGGCGTCATTGTTTCAGAACTGGTCCCTGACAATATGATACAGAGAAGTCTCTTTGATGACAATCAATCAGATTCCGGCAATAAGGAACTAATGCGTATTGTCGATTCATTAAATGCAATCAACGGCAATAATACCATACGGCTTGCCTCTCAGGGAACAATGGATGAATTCTCCACACGTAACAGCGTCTCACCGCACTATACAACGGACTGGAATGACTTACTTGAAGTCCACGTATGATTCATTTTGTCCCGTGTCTTTTCTGCAGTTCTTCTTCAAGATCGCTTATTGAAACATTATTGGCTTCGAGCAATACCAGGAGATGATAGATCAGGTCCGAAGCCTCATAAACCACCCTTTCCCTGTTTCCGTCAACAGCCTCAATTGCCGTCTCCACTGCCTCTTCCCCCACCTTCTGCGCCATTCTTTTCATTCCTTTTTGAAACAGCGAAGTGGTATATGAATTTTCAGGCATTATTATATGACGTTCCTTTATCACTGACTGTAGGTATCTGATAAAGCCCTCAGATTCAGGGACAGCATCTCCAAAACAACTTTTTGTACCTTTATGACAAGTCGGTCCAAGGGGAATTACACGGACAAGTAATGTATCATTGTCACAATCATCTGAAATAGATACAATCCTGAGTCTGTTCCCGCTTGTCTCACCTTTTGTCCAGAGGCATTTGCGTGACCGGCTGTAGAATGTAACCCAACCCTCATTTATACTTTTTTCATAAGCCTCCTGATTCATATAACCGAGCATAAGTACCTGGAGGGTAAGCTCATCCTGAATAATGGCCGGGATCAGACTGTCGGCCTGTTTTGATGCGTTCAGTTCATTGAACGACTTTGTTTTAATTATCATGATTAATTATTTTTAAGTTATTATCTCACAAGAATGCCACGCTCTTTCAAGCCCTTTTTTAATGTAGGAATCGGAATCTGATTATAATGAAATATGCTGGCGGCAAGAGCAGCATCAGCTTTTCCGGTTGTCAGAACATCCGCGATGTGCTCTATACTTCCTGCTCCCCCTGAAGCTATTATCGGAATATCAAGTATTGAAGAGAGTTTTGCAATTGTTTCACATGGATAGCCGTTCTTGGTACCATCATGATCCATTGAGGTAAAAAGTATCTCGCCGGCGCCTCTTCGCCATAGTTCTGAGGCCCACTCGAACAGTTCTCTATCAGCTGGTTGCGTGCCTCCCTTTGTCATAACCATCCAGTTTCCTGAAATCATCTTGGCATCAATTGCGGCGACAATAAATTGAGAGCCGAATTGTCGGGCAATTTCTTCTACCAACCCGGGATTATAAACAGCCGCGCTGTTTACCGTGATTTTATCAGCACCCGCATCAAGCAGCCTTCTGGCATCATCGGAAGAAGAGATACCTCCCCCTACGGTAAAAGGGATGTTGATTTTTTCAGCAATTCTGCTTACAAGTGACGTAAATGTCTTCCGCCCTTCTGATGTTGCTGTAATATCGAGATATACAAGTTCATCAGCACCATCTGATGCATATTTGGCACCGAGCGTGACAGGATCGCCAATATTTGTCAAACCTCGGAAATTAATACCCTTTACAGTATTCCCGTTCATAATATCAAGACACGGGATTATTCTTTTTGCAAGCATTGTTTCAGTTCATTAAGAGTTATTTCCCCTTCATATAAGGCTTTCCCAACTATCACGCTTTTGAGGCCGGCATCATCAAGCCTGTCGATATCACTCATCGAACTTATTCCTCCACTTACTGTTATTTCAAGAGTGGGTAACATCTCCTGAAGAGATTTATAAAACTCGACTGATGGAGAACAGAGCATTCCATCCCGTGAAATATCTGTACAAACAACTTTTCGGATTCCGTATGGAAGAAACTGATTGATAAGTGCTTCCACGGTAAGAGATTTTTCTTCCGTCCAGCCTTTTATGGCAATGTTCCCATTCCTGACATCAGCTCCCAATACAATTTTGTCATTTCCAAATTCCTCTATCCAGTGTTTGAACAGATCAGGCTTGCAAACAGCTATGCTGCCGCACACCGCCCTTTCCGCCCCTGACTCAAATACACTGACGAGTGATTCTCTGCTTTTTATTCCGCCGCCGAACTCCACTTTTAGTCTTGTGGCTGAGGCAATTTTTTTCAAGACTGGAAGATTTACAGGATTCTGCCCCTTTGCACCGTCCAGATCGACAAGATGCAGCCTGCGACATCCTGCACTTTCAAACATAATGGCAGTTTCAACCGGGTCATCGGAATAGACCCTGCTGCTGCCATAGTCACCTTGTGACAGCCTTACACACTTACCATTTAAGATGTCCATTGCAGGAACAATCTCTATTTTCAATCTTTTTTCTCTCTGCATCATTTACATTTTTAAAAAATTTTTCAATACCATTTCTCCCAACTGACCGCTTTTTTCAGGATGGAACTGAGTGCCGAAAAAATTCCCATTTCTCAGCGCCGCACTGAAAGTACAGCCATATTCCGTCTCCGCAACTGTCTCTTTGCATATTCCGGCCGCAAATGAATGGACATAATAGAAATATGAATCTTCTTCAATACCCTCAAATAGCGGGGATTGTAATTTACTGACCGTATTCCATCCTACATGAGGAATTTTCAAACCCGGGCAATGCAGTTTATTCACCTTTGTCTTGAAAATATCCAGACACTTGACATTACCCTCTTCACTCTCACTGCACATGAGTTGCATACCAATGCAAATACCCAGAACAGGCTGCTTCAAGGCTGGAATTATTCTGTCCAGCCCTCGTTCTTCAAGTTTCCCCATTGCGCAGGAGGCTTCACCGACTCCCGGAAGAATAACTCTGTCAGCTGACTGAAGCGACTCTTTATCTGAAACAAGCTGGAACTCTGCCCCTATCCTGTTCAGCGCTTCCATTACAGAGCGCAGATTGCCCGTATTATAGTCAACAATCGCTATCATAAGACCCCCTTGCTGCTTGGAATTTCGTACTCAAACGGAATATGTGCTGCAGCCATCCTCAACGCCCTGGCAAATGCCTTGAAAACCGATTCTGCCTTGTGGTGATTATTATCACCTTGCGCTGAAATATGCAGATTGCATTTTGCAGCACAACAGAATGACATGAAGAAATGGCGGAACATTTCAGTCGGGACATCACCTATAAACTCTCTTTTGAATTCCACATCCCACTCGAAATCTATTCTGCCGCCGAAATCAATAAGGACCATCGCTCTGCAATCATCCATAGGCAGTACGAAACCATACCTTGCAATACCTGCTTTTTCCCCCAATGCTTTTTCCACAGCCTGACCAAGAGCAATGCCCGTATCTTCAATTGTATGATGCTCATCGACCTGCAAGTCCCCTTTCGCCTTAATCAAAAGCGACATTCCGCCGTGCCGGACAAGTTGCGAAAGCATGTGATCAAAGAATAACAGACCTGTAGATATTATTTCATCGAACTTTCCTCTTTTATCCAGATCTATCTTCACAAGCACCTCTGTCTCGGAAGTCACACGCTCTACAACGGCACTTCTGCAACCTCTTCTAATATAATCTGCAATTTCTGACCATGACTGAGATAATAAGACACAACTCTCTGTCAGTCCAGTTTCTTCGAGCATTTTTTTTCCTTTTTCCGTTTCTGAAAGCAGGATGCCATTTGCGCCCAGATTTTTTGCCAGCCTGATATCAGTTGAACGATCTCCTATGACATAACATTTCGCAAGATCGTAGCTCCCGTCAAGATAATGCCGGAACATTCCGGTCCCTGGCTTCCTTGTTTCTGCATTATCGTTGCTCAATGTAGAGTCAATTAGAATGTCATCAAACTCTACTCCTTCACCTTTAAGTGTTTTGAGCATTTTTTCTTGAACCGGAAGAAAATTCTCCATTGGGAATGAGACAGTTCCAAGTCCATCCTGATTTGAAGCCATGACAAGTTCATAATCAAGGCCTGTCAACGATCTGAGGGATGAAATAGTCTCGGGGATGAACTCCAACTTCTCAAGACTGTCAACCTGCTCATCTTCAGGCTCTACGATGATTGTTCCATCTCTATCGACAAATATCGCCTTTTTCATTTTTAAGATTTTTTAATTATTTCCAACATTTTTTGATTTTCAGAAGATGTACCTATAGTGATACGCAAACACCCTTCACAACCTTTCACTTTTGAACGGTTTCTAACAACAATTCCACCCGACACAAGTCGTTGATACAGTATATCCGGCTCAGTAACTTTTACAAGCAGAAAATTTGCATCTGATGGATAAACTTTTTCAACGCAACCGACTTTTTCCAATTCACATTCTACTGCGGCACGTTGAGACAGAATCATTTTTATCTCATTTCTCATCTCATTTTCTTTTCTGAGACGATTGATGCCATACTTTTGAGTAACAGCAGAGATATTATATGGATATTTTACTCTGTCATAATAACCGATGATTTTGCTGTCGGCAAATGCAAGCCCTATTCTTAGCCCGGCAAGTCCCCAGGCCTTCGAAAGAGTCTGAAGAATTATCAGATTTTGGAACTCATCCAGTCTTTTTAAAAAGCCCTGTTGTTTTGAAAAATCAATATAGGCCTCATCAAGGATCACTATTCCATCAAACCCTTTTATTACTTTCTCAATTTCCTCTTCAGAAAATATGTTGCCGGTAGGATTGTTCGGGGAGCAGAGCCATATTATTTTTGTGTTCCGGTCGATTGCGGAAAGAATCCGCTCCGTAGGAAGGGAAAAATCTTCATTAAGCCGGATTTTCCTCATTTCAATATCATTTACCGCAGCCTCCACCTCATACATTCCATAAGTGGGAGAGATAGCTACAACATTATCGTGTGATGGGGAACAAAAAATTCTGAACGACAGATCTATTGCCTCATCACTTCCATTTCCAATAAATATATTTTCTTCCCGTATTCCCTTTATTTCTGAAACAGCTCCTTTCAGCCCTCTCTGATGAGGGTCAGGATATCTGTTAATAAGATTATCCCCATAAGGATTTTCGTTTGCATCGAGAAGTACCGCAATATCATCATTATATTCATCTCTTGCAGAGGAATATGGATCAAGAGCGAGAATACTCGGTCTGATCAGTTTATCAAGTTGTCTCATTTTGTCTTTTGAATTGAATTCAATCTTACTCTAACAGCATTGGCATGAGCATCAAGACCTTCTGCCATAGCCATTTGAATGATAACAGGTGAAAGCAGTTCAAGTCCCTCCTCTGTAATCTCCTGAAACGTGATTTTCTTCATATAACTGTCAATATTCACCCCGCTGAAAGATCGCGCCCATCCATCAGTCGGCAACGTATGATTTGTCCCTGACGCATAATCCCCTGCGCTTTCTGTTGAATAATTACCAATAAAAACGCTCCCTGCCGATTTGATGTTTGAAGCTACTGACCATGGATCACGCATTGAAATAATGAGATGCTCCGGTGCATACGCATTTGCAAAGTCAGTCATACTTCTCTCAGAGCGAAATATAATGATCCTGCTACCTGAGAGAGATTCTCTTATAATATTGGCACGGTGAGCTATCCTGATCTGAATCTCGATTTCGTCAAGCACCCTCTCTGCTATCTCCCTGCTGCTGCAAACGAGCATTGCCTGACTGTCCTGTCCATGTTCGGCCTGAGAAAGAAGGTCCGCTGCAACAAACTTCGGCACAGCCGTCTCATCTGCCATAACCATTACCTCAGATGGCCCTGCGGGAATATCTATTGCCACCTCTCTCCCGCCAACCATCTGCTTTGCACAGGTAACATATTTATTTCCGGGCCCGAAGATTTTATCGACTTTCGGAATTGTTTCAGTACCATAGGTCATTGCAGCTATTGCCTGAGCTCCGCCTGCTGTAAATATCCTGTTTACCCCACATAAGTTCGCAGAATACAATATTTCAGGAGCAATCCTGCCATTCCTGTCTGCGGGTGTGCACATAATCACACTTTCGCAACCTGCTATGGCTGCCGGAACTGCAAGCATAAGCACTGTGGAAAACAATGGCGCCTTTCCGCCTGGAATATAAATGCCGATATGTTTTATCGGTATCGGACGCTGGGAACACTTTACGCCACGTACAGTTTCAACCTCAATTGATTTCGGCATCTGTGACTTGTGAAAGGCTTCTATGTTGGCTTTTGCATTGCATATCGCCGTTTTAAGATCGCTGCTGAGTTGTGCTGCAGCATCATTTATCACATCCGGACTTACCTCAAATGATTCCGGTGAATATCCGTCAATCCTGCCTGAAATGCTTCTCAGTGATGAATCTCCTCCCAGACGAACTTCTTCAATAATTTTTGCTACAGATTTCTCAATATCGGCATTTCCGTCTTTATTTCTGGCAACGAGCGCCGGCCATTGCGCATAGTCAGGCTCAAGAAATTGCTTAATTAAATTATTCATATCTTATTTGATTATATTTTCAAGAGACAATACCAATATTCCCTCCGCACCTATCTCTTTCAACTTCTCAATCCTTTCCCAAAGTTCCGATTCACTGATCACGGCATGTACCGAACACCAGCCATGCTGGGCAAGTGGCAAAACTGTTGGGCTTCTCATACAGGGAATAATTGAAATAGCTTCTTCAAGACGATTCTGCGGCAGATTCATCAATACGTATTTCATTCCCCTACTCTCGACAATTGAGTTAAACCGGAATATCAACTTCGAGACCTCTTTGCGCTTCTGCTCATCAAGATCTTTGTTTGAAATGAGAAAAGCCTGTGAATGTAAAACAGGTTCCACTTCCTTCAATCCATTGGACACCAATGTTCCTCCGGATGAAATGATATCAAAGATAGCATCTGCCATACCTACTGCCGGAGCAATTTCTACAGATCCCTCAATTCTTGCTATATCAGCCTTTATCTCGTTTTCGTTAAAAAAACGACGGAGAATATTAGGATAGGTTGTCGCGACTCTCTTTCCGTTGAAATAATCCAACCCCTTATATTCCACAGTATTAGGCACGGCAAGTGAGAGACGGCAATTACCGAAGCCAAGGGGCAGTGTCCGCTCGACATTGTACATTCTTTCTTCCACTTCATTCAATCCTACTATTCCAACATCAGCGACTCCCTTGCATACAATCTGAGGAATATCATCGTCCCTCATGTAAAGTATTTCGAGAGGGAATCCCTCTGCATGTGTGATCAGTTTTCTCTTACTGTCCAGGACAGTGATTCCTGCCTCATTTAAAATACTGAGGCTCTGTTCGCTTAGTCGGCCCTTGGCCTGTATTGCCATTCTTAACATATTAATATTTTTATAATGATGATTATTGTTTCCGGCTCCATAAGGGCATAAAAAAAGCCCAACCTTGCAAGGTTGAGCTTTATAATGCCTTTATATGTTAAAAAATTCTAACGCTTATGCACAGCCGACTCAGCCTCCTGATTATTCAAGTGGTGATGATGGCGATGGATAAGGTTATAAATTCTCATTTCAGTTTCTTTTCGGCTCCAAAGGTATACTTTTTTTCTTAATCCGAATATTTATTCTTTTGTTGCGGTTGGTGTCGCAGGAGGGGTTACTTCATTATTTGCAGCGGCCTTTTTCTTTTTTGAACTCCTTACAAGAAGAACTATGCCTGCAGCAGCAATTACAAGCAGGATAATACTGAGAACAGGTCTGTATACAAGCCATGCAATTGCGACAACAATAAGTGTCCATACAAAACTGAGAACTCCGCTTAAGATACCGGTCCCCACGCCGGCGATCTTGCCAAGGAAAGGCATCCAGTTCAGCAACATTGGAAGAATACCGAAGAGTGACTTGAATCCACAGTAAACCAGCAAAAGGCCGACTATTCTCAACAGCCATGTAAGGAAAGTATTCTCTTTCTTTGCACCCTCAAACATATTTTCCATACTGACCGTGCCGTTTTCAACTCTTGAAAACTCTTTACCGTTTTTGGCAACAAATCTTTCAAAAGTATTCCCATTAACTTTTGCTATCAACGAAATATCCTTAGGAACGACCTTTTCAACAGTAATGCGTACATCTCCGACCTGCGGATTGTTTTCATTTCTGCCAAGGATAACAACATTGCCTCTGACGTGGCAGTAAGATTCGCTGAATATCAGATTAGTGGCAGCTGTTCCTAAAGTTGTGTCATTTTGAGGCATTGAAGATCTAAGTGTTCTTACCTGTTCCCTGATCAATTGATTCCATTCTTTAATCTGGTCTTCTGTCATTGACAGATTTGCAGGTTCATATCCGGAAATGGAACCTTTAATAAATTCGGGCAATGTATATGCGCCAAATGTAACATTAGGAGCTGTAGTGCTATAATCTTCAACCTTAGTAAGAATATAATTGACATTTTTGTAGGCAGGATCCTTAAACTCACTGGAATTTACCGGATCACTTACCCATTCCGTGGTATATGTATATGTGGTGACAGTTTCAGTACCGCCTCCTATTTTTTCTTTAGTCTCGCTCTGTGCATTTTCCTTGTACTGATAATATTCTACTGTTCTTGAAAGTCTGATTGCATTTTCATTTGCTCCGAATAAATTGTCGCGCAAAGTGTCTTTTGTATCAGCAAATGCTGTAGCATGGATAAGTTTGCCGTTAAGGGCAGGATCTACAGTTGATACATCATCAACGTGAACGGCAGTTGACGCCGCCTCTTTGATCGCCTTGCTGGTCTTTACAGCACGGCCTTCATTCCAAAAAAGGAGAACAGTTGCGGCAATAATAAGAATTATTCCGGTCCCGATACCCTTGAAAGAGCCGGACAATCTTGATCCATAGCTCTTGGTAGTTGTTTCTGTGTAAGCCATTATTATAAGTTTAAAAGGTTAAGTAAATATGGCTTGGAGTGGTCATCCAAAGCCAAAATTCTTACAAAGATAATTCAATTTATGTCATAGTTTTCAACAGATATGTTAATTTTGCTGCAGAAAAAAAATATTGAATCATGAAAAACATGTTGTCCACAAAAAAATTCTGGGTAGAGTTGATGCTGATGACATTCGGGATGATGGTCGCTGCCGCAGGCGTACATTTTTTCCTTGAACCGAGTAACCTGATTATTGGCTCTATTTCAGGACTTTCAATTGTGATATACCGCCTTACATCACTGCCGGTCTCAGTCGTAGCGTTCGCAATTAACGGCTTTCTGCTTATATTGGCATATCTACTGATTGGTAAAGAATTTGGAACTAAAACTGTCTATACTGCGCTGATCCTTTCTCCATGGCTTTTTCTATTTGAGAAGTTTTTTCCGGTCACAGAGTCTGTAATGGGAGATCCTTGGTTCGATCTGCTCTGTTTTGTACTTATTATTAGTGCAGTTCAAGCTGTTTTGTTTAAAATCAATGCCTCAACCGGAGGATTGGATATTATTGCAAAGATTGTAAACAAATACCTTCATTTTGATATAGGCACCTCTGTGACAGTTGCCGGAGCTATTATCTGCTGCACTGCATTTGCAATAAATGACTTGAGGATGGTATTGATAGGAATGATCGGTACATGGATAAATGGTCTTGTTGTCAATTATTTCACAGCCGGGTTAAATATGAAGAAACGTGTATGCATCATCTCTCCTCTTCATAAAGAGCTGCAGGATTATATAATCAAAGAGTTACAGAGAGGCGTTACTCTATATGAAGTAACAGGCGGCTACAGTAATGAAAAAAAGGTCGAACTTGAAGCCCTCCTGACAAAGGATGAATTTGCCAAACTGATGAAAAAAATCAATGATGATCAGATAAATGCTTTCATTACAGCCGGTAACGTAAATGAGGTATATGGCTTATGGAGCAAGCATAACCGACACGACCGTCATCATGAGCTCGCACAGTAATCATACCTCAGACATTTACAGGATTGTCTCTCAATAGCATACTATTAAATTAAACATATAATGAAAAAGATACTATTAATCGCCTTTTGTTTTATTTTCTCATTTATTACAAATAATTCTTCCGCCTGCACCGTTGTTATCGCAGGAAAGAATGCGACAGTTGACGGGAGCGTACTGAATTCTCACACTGATTGTGGAGCTGACAGTCGTATCCGGGTAGTTCCGGGACAGAAATTTCCGAAAGGAGCGGTGGCCAATGTATATTGGGGCATTCTCGATGTTGACCACCCGATAGATGATTACGGGAAAGTGCTTGGGACTATTCCGCAGGTAGAGCAGACATACTCTTATTTTCATTCGGCGTATTCTCAAATGAACGAATATCAACTCTGCATAGGTGAAAGCACAACAAATCAAAGACCCGAACTTGAGGTTGGACTTGGCGAAGGAGAT
Source organism: uncultured Muribaculaceae bacterium (assembly GCA_964587275.1). Taxonomy (GTDB): domain Bacteria; phylum Bacteroidota; class Bacteroidia; order Bacteroidales; family UBA932; genus CAZPLM01. The sequence goes on from CAZPLM010000005.1 coordinate 19,817, forward strand.
CAGATAATGACTATCGAACAGGCTCAGGTTTTTGCCATGCAACGCTGCAAGACTGCACGTGAGGCTCTTGCTCTTATCACATCTCTAATGGAAACTTACGGCTTCCTGCCTTCATGCGGTAAGGATCCCGAACTTTTAACACTTGCTGATCCCAATGAAGTATGGGTACTTGAATTTTTTGCAGTCGGGAAAGGATGGAAAAAAGAGAGCGGCAAACTCGGATGTATCTGGGCTGCGCAACGTCTTCCTGATGACCACGTGGCAGTGATTTCAAACTGGAGCGTTATCAAAGAAATAGACCTTTCTCAGCCTGATGTCTATAAGGCAAGTTCCAATTATCAGAGCGTTGCAATTGAAAACGGATGGTGGGATCCAAACGGAACAATGCCTTTTATCTGGAGCAATGCCTATGCAGGCATAACCCCTCGTGAAGCGCACACCCACCGCCAGTGGCTTTTCAATGCTCTGTATAATCCTACTCTGCCTGAGCTGCCGAAGCGCTGGACCAAAGATCCATATCAAAATCTGAACCAGTACGGTGCTACCATTGAGCCGATAGGAATGTATCCATTTTCTTTCAAACCGAACAAACTGTTTACTATTCAGGATATTATGGCCTTTCAGCGTTCGACCTTCACCGGAACAATTTATGACAAGGAGAATGATGCAGTATGGTATATTCCTGGTCCGGACGGGACATTGCTCAAAAGTCCTCTGGCTACCCCATTTCCAAGTGCAGACCTCCAGAAACTACTGAAGACCAACAGACGCCGCCTGGCAGCACGTGTTGACGGATATTATGGCTTCTGCGCACAGCTTCGAGGATGGATGCCAAATGAAATCGGTGGTATTTACTGGGTATTTCAGGACAATGCATACACCTCACCATATATACCTTTCTTCTGCGGAGTCACACAGGTCCCTGCTGCATATCAGGAATATAATCCTGAACAATATTCCTCTACATCAGCACATTGGGCAATAGATGTAATCGACAATATGTTGAATATGTGCTATCAGAAAGCAAAGGTGGATCTGCAAAATGCACGTGACCCGATGGAAGCATCATTCTTTGTAAGGAATAAAGAAATTGAAAATGAATATCTTGAGCTGAATAAGAAAAGCCATGTCAAGGCTGTGGCGCTGTTGAACAGTTATGCTCAGGAATGTTCCGACACAATCATGGAAACATACCGCAAACTCCATGATACCCTTCTGGTGAAATATACCAACAACAAACTAAAATAATAACAGATTGATTATGAAGAAATTATTTTGTTCGCTCCTTATTATTCTGCCATTTTTATGCATGGCGGAGAATAATGAGGCTCGACTTCTCAGGTTTCCTTCAGTAGGAGGAGACAGGATAGCCTTTACATACGCAGGCGACCTTTACACTGTTTCCATTGATGGTGGTGTAGCAGTCAAACTTACTTCCGATGTCGGATATGAGATGTTTTCAAGATTTTCTCCTGACGGTAAGACAATTGCCTTTACTGCTCAATATGACGGCAATACAGAAGTCTATACAATTCCGGCAGAAGGAGGAGTACCGAAACGTATTACTTTCACTGCATCCGTAGAAAGAGATAATGTCGGAGACCGAATGGGCCCAAATAATATTGTAATGTGCTGGACTCCAGACGGGAAAAATATTGTCCTCCGAAGCAAATGGTACAACTTTTCAGGTCTTCGCGGGCATCTCTGCACAATTCCCGCAGAAGGTGGGGAACTGACACAGATTCCTACGACAGAGGGGGGCTTTTGCTCATATTCTCCTGACGGGAAAAATCTTGCAATGAATCGTATGTTCAGGGAATTCAGGACATGGAAACATTATCGCGGAGGTCAGGCTGACGATATTTGGATAAACAGGGTCGGCACGACAAAACTTGAGAACATTACAAACAACGATGCTCAGGATATTTTCCCTATGTGGGTTGGAAATGAGATCTATTTTCTCTCTGACAGGGACAGCATTATGAACCTTTTCTGCTATGATACGAAGACAAAGCAGACATCCAAATTGACCGACTTTGACAATTATGACTGCAAATTCCCCTCATTTTCAAAGGATTATATTGTTTTTGAAAATGGTGGATATATCTATAAATATTCTGTAAAAGAGAAAAAAAATGAAAAGGTTTCTGTCATTTTAAATGCAGAGGGGCTTTATGCAAGAAATAAATTCACAAAGCCGCCTTTCGAGGAGACTGAGAACAGAAGATCTATGGGAATGAGAACAAATTATACACTTTCTCCTGACGGACAGAGGGTGATAATGAATGTTCATGGAGACATTTTCTCACTGCCTGCCGAACAGGGGGCAACTTATAATCTGACCAATACGCCTGATGCTCAGGAAAGAGAAGCAATCTGGTCTCCTGATGGAAAATACATAGCCTTTTTCTCAGACTTATCCGGTGAATATCAGCTCTATCTGCTCCCTTCAGATAATATTTCATCTGATCCTTCTGTCAGAATCCAACTTACTGATTTTAAAGACGGTTATCCTGAAGGCCTCTCATGGTCACCTGATTCCAAAACGCTCTATTTTACGACAGAAAAAAGAGATTTCTACGCTGTCGATATTGCCACAAAGAGTGTAAACCGTCTATTTCAGTGCAAATTCAACGGCATTTACTCTTACGACATTTCGCCTGACGGAAAGTTTATCGCATACAGTACGGAGAATGACAACAGAATGAATGTTATCTATATCTATAATGTTGCAGACAAGACACATCATGCTGTTACATCATCCTGGTATGATGCAGTTTCTCCTATTTTCTCAGGAGATGGCAAATATCTGTTCTATTCATCTGCACGCGAATATAAGGCAAGATATTCAAGAGTCGAATGGAATGCTTCATACGATGTGGAGAGCTATCTTTTTGTAACTTCACTGACAAAGAATGCAGCCAACCCGACATTGATTTCAGGTAATGAGTATGGCAAACAACAAACAAAGGAGAATGGCAAGACGGCTGAAAAGAGTGAGAATGTAACTGTTACCATTGATTATGACGGGATTGTTGAGCGTTCTTTCGCTCTTCCACTGCCGTCAGGACGATATATGCTAATCGCAAGTTTTGGAGATGAACTATATTTCAGCGAAGGAGGCGAAACAAAGAAAGTATCAATGAAAGATGGTGAAGTCAAGCCTGTCATGAAGGGCAGAATGCTCTCCTTCACCCCAGATGGCAAAAAAGCAATTTTTGGTTTATTTTCCTGCTCGGCAATTCCGCTTATCACTTCATTAAAAAGCCCATCGCCACCCGCAACTAAAACTAAATCATACACTCCGCATGACAATTTTGCAATTTCGGTTGC
>CAZPLM010000006.1:0-9412 GCA_964587275.1 uncultured Muribaculaceae bacterium
AGCCAGTGCCTGGGAGGAGAATTTGACAATACCGACAATATCAAAAAAATTGTTGACCTGAGGACCAAAGAGGCCGGACTTCTCGGATTTAAGACCTATGCAGGCTATGCTCTCGAGGACAGGATGGCAAAAACCCCTGAAATAGTAAACGGTTTTCTTGCCGACCTTATGAACAAGTCACTTCCTTTCGCAAAAAAAGATGTATCAGCCCTCACCTCATACGCTGAAGGAAATGGTTTCACAGGTGAACTTATGCCGTGGGATTTCAGCTACTGGTCTGAAAAATATAAAAAAGAAAAATACGATCTCAGCGATGAACTGCTCAAGCCATATTTTGAACTGTCCAGCGTACGGAAAGCACTCTTCGACCTTGCAAACAAATTATACGGACTGACCTTTGTCGAAAGAAACGATATTCCGGTCTATCATCCTGACGTAAAAGTCTATGAAGTAATGGATGGTGAAAGAATGATGGGCCTGCTCTATATGGATTTCTTCCCTCGCGAGAGCAAGAGCGGCGGCGCCTGGATGACATCGTTCAGGGAAGAGTGCAAATACAATGGTGTTGAGGAAAGGCCGTTTGTTCAGGTTGTAACGAACTTCACTAAACCGACAGAAAAGGACCCTTCTCTTCTGACTTTCGATGAGGTTACAACTATCCTCCACGAATTTGGACATGCCCTGCACGGACTGCTTGCAGAAGGTACATATATCACTTTATCAGGAACAAATGTCGCTCGCGATTTTGTAGAACTTCCATCTCAAATAATGGAAAACTGGGCATACGAACCTGAATTTCTTCAGTCATTTGCAAAGCACTATAAGACAGGAGAGGTTATCCCTCAGGAGTATATTGACAAGATTGTTGCAGCCAAAAACTATCTTGCCGGCTATTCAAGCGTAAGACAACTTCAGTTCGGTATGCTCGATATGGCATGGCATTCTGTAGAACAGTTGCCTAACGAAACTGTTGAAGAGTATGAAAAAGAGACTCTCCGACCTACTGCTGTTATTTCTCAGGTCAAAGGAACAGCCCTTTCTCCTTCATTCTCGCATATTTTTGCAGGCGGATATGCTGCCGGATACTACTCTTACAAATGGGCAGAAGTACTTGAAGCGGATGCATTCTCCCTCTTCAAAGAAAAAGGCATCTTCAACCGTGAGGTGGCCAAATCTTTCAGGGACAACATCCTTTCCAAAGGTAATCTCGAAGATGCCGATGTATTATACAGAAACTTCAGAGGAAGAGATCCAAGACCTGAAGCACTTCTTGAAAAGAGCGGTATGATCGAAAAGAAATAGTTACAATCTTTTGAAATCTCCGGTCGGGTCATCAAAGTTTATAATAAACGAGACGGCCCGATTGTTTTTCCCGGTATCGAATGTCAGTTGAAACTTTCCCGCACCTGGCACCTTGAATTCAAAGGCATTGCCGTTTTTATACTCAAGTTGCGAATCCAGATCTTTTAATTTAAGGAAAAGAGCACCTCCTTTCTCATATACCTTTGCTTCGCCAAAAGCTTCAAGATAGTATCTTCCGATATAAGCGGAGTTGGCAAGTTGAGGCAGTTGTTCTTCCTGTGCCGGCTTAGAGCGATCTCCATCACCATTTTCCATAAACTCGGCAAGATAAGTCCGACTCCAGTCACTGTCTTTGACACCTCTGTACATATCAATCAACTGACGTCCAATTGCAGCCTGAGGATCAGATGAAGTACCATTATTTGTAAGTATTACAAAGCCAAGATCCATATCAGGGACCATTCCGACAATAGCGGTATAACCGTATGCGAGTCCGGTATGTCTGATGTATCTTCCATATTGATTCTGTTCTATTGTCCAGCCCTGTGCATAGTTGCACAATCTGGTAGAATTATATGAAGTAATTGTCTGAGGATAGAACAGAAAATCGTGGTTTTTCCGAGAAATCAGGGTATCGCCATTGAATACACCATGGTTCAGGTTAAACTTCAGCCAGTTGGTCATATCATTGACAGTCGAGATGACTCCTCCGGCGGGAGCGACTGCTGAGAGCCATGTAAATGCATCATCTCTATCTTCCCTCGGCGTAACAACGAGGGAATCTGCATTATCTGCCTTTGCAACTCTATACCCGTGTGCAAGATTAGGAGCGGAATAAAAAGCCCTGTTCACAGTTGTGCTGTTTTCCATCCCCAGCGGCGTAAAAATCCTCTCAAAAATATTGTCATCCCAGCTTTTACCGGTATATTTCTCTATTATCCTGGCTGTTACGGTAAACATTTCATTATTGTAACCATAAAAACTTCGGAAACTGTGGCTCGGTTTTATTGAAGCAAACAGGTGATACAGATCATCACGGTCATAACCGAAAAACGGAAGATCGTCAAGCGCATAATCATCAAATCCCGTATGGTGAGTCATAATCTCTTTAACCATCATATTCTCAGTCGCCCATTCGTCATAAAGTTTGAAATCCGGCAGATGTTCTACAACACGGTCATTCCACTCTATTTCAGGATAATCATCCATTACATCAGCAAGAAGAGCGGCTGTAAATGCCTTTGAAGTTGAAGCGATGACAAACTGAGTATTGCCATCAACAGGCTTTCCGTCACCTTCGAGCGAAGTCATTCCATATCCTTTTACAAATACCGTTTCACCATCTTTTACAACAGCCACAGCCATCCCGGGAAGATGCCACTCCTCCATTGTCTTTTGACAGTATTCATCAAAACCTTTCGGTATTGCTTTTGTATAATCATTTGAACAGCTGCTGACAGACAGCAATGCGGCGGCAAAAATGCCAAATAAAAGAATTCGCTTCATAGATAGTTTGTTATAAATAGTTTTAACAAATATATAAAAGATTTTTTGCCTTTAAGGGAACAACGGAAGAAAATTATACATACTTTTGTCAAATAATGAAGACAAGGACTCTAAATAACAATTATTGGTGGTGGCTCAGGAATAATCATTCTTGTGTCGCATCGCTGTTATAATTATTTGGAGTATATTCATACCGATTTTATGGCCTTCCGCGTACACACGCGGGAGGCTTTTTTTTTAACCGAATTTATTAACATTTTAAATAATTGTATTATGAAAACAACTAAGAAGTACGTACTCACCGATGATCAACTTCCAAAAGTATGGTATAACATTCAGGCCGACCTTAAGGATCTCAAGCCTATGCTCCACCCGGGTACACATCAGCCTATCAAGGCGGAAGATATGTATGGTTTATTTTCAAAACATCTTGCAGAACAGGAGGTATCAAAAGAGAGATTTATAGAGATACCTGAAAAGGTAAGGACACTTTATAAGATATACCGTCCCACTCCGCTTGTTCGTGCCAGCGGTCTTGAAAAAGCCCTTGACACTCCCGCAAGAATCTATTTCAAGAATGAATCCGTATCACCGGCAGGCTCACACAAACTGAATTCTGCAATTCCTCAAGTATATTATAATAAGATAGAGGGGATCAAGCACCTTACTACTGAGACCGGCGCAGGCCAATGGGGTACCGCATTCAGCATTGCCGCAAAACATTTTGGAATCGATGCAACTGTCTATATGGTCAGAATAAGTACACAACAGAAACCGGGGAGAAAAATCATAATGCAGACTTTCGGCGCAAACCTGATCCCTTCTCCAAGCGATACTACTGAAAACGGACGCAAATTCCTTGCTGAACAGCCGGATACTCCGGGCACACTCGGAATGGCAATTTCCGAGGCCTGTGAAGTCGCAATGAAAAACCCCGATACAAAATATGTTCTCGGCAGTGTCCTGAATTTTGTGATGATGCATCAAACAATAATAGGGCTTGAAGCAGAAAAACAATTCGAACTTGCAGATGACTATCCTGATACTATAATCGGCTGCTTCGGAGGCGGTTCAAATTTTGGAGGCATCTCTCTCCCATTTATGCGCCATCAACTTGCCGGCGAAAAGAAATTTGATTTTATCGCAGCAGAAAGCAGCGGATGTCCAAAATTGACAAAAGGAGAATTTCGTTATGACTTCGGAGATTCTTCGGGACTTACACCCCTTATTCCAATGTACACGCTTGGAAATGACTTTGTACCATCAAAAATCCATGCAGGAGGATTGCGCTATCACGGTGCAGGAGCAATTATGAGTGAATTGCTGAGAGAAGGGCTTATCCGTGCGGTTGATATAGACCAGGCTGATACCCTGAAAGCCGGTGTACTCTTTGCCCAGTCGGAAGGCATTATCCCGGCTCCTGAATCATGTCATGCAATAGCTGCCACTATCAATGAAGCCCTGAAATGTAAAGAAAAAGGCGAAGCGAAAACCATCCTCTTCAATCTATCAGGACATGGAATGCTTGATCTTTCTGCATACGATGATTATTTTAGACTGCAGGGAAATATGCCAAAATAGATAGAAGCAATCAATAATTTTTATAAATTGCAATGCTATGTCAATAATTGGTGCTTTTATCATGCCACACCCGCCTTTGATAATTCCTCAAATCGGGCGTGGGGAAGAAAAAATAATCAGCAAGACTGTTGATGCCTGCAATTTAATTGCAAGGCGCATTGCAGAACTGAAACCTGATACGATTGTATTAACATCACCTCATTCGATTATGTATCAGGATTATATACACATTTCTCCCGGACAGGGCGCAAAAGGTACTTTTGAACAGTTTGGACAGCCCTCTGTCGGGATGGATGTAAAATATGACGAATCGTTTGTCAATCTGCTCTGCCATAAGGCAGAGCAGGCGGACATTCCGGCCGGTACTCTGGGGGAACGGAGCAAAACTCTTGACCACGGGACCATGATACCTCTCTCATTTGTCAATACGGCTTACAACTCTTACGAGTTGGTCAGAATCGGACTTTCCGGCCTGCCTCCTGTAGTACACTATCAATTCGGCAAACTAATAAAAGAGTGCGCTGAAGAGTTGGAACGCAGGGTAATTTTCATTGCAAGCGGTGATCTTTCCCACAAATTATTGAAAGAAGGACCTTACGGCTTTGCCAAAGAAGGGCCTTTGTTTGACAAAGAGGTCACGGAGGCGATGGATAAAGGTGATTTTCTGAAATTTATCTCGTTCAGTGAAGATTTCTGCGATGCAGCTGCTGAATGCGGTCTGCGCTCATTCCAGATAATGGCAGGCGCGCTCGACAAGTGTTCTGTGAAATCAAAACTGCTCTCTTATGAAGGGCCTTTTGGCGTAGGATACGGAGTCGCTGCCTTTGAGGTTACAGGAGAGGATCCTGACCGTAATTTTGATGAAATATTTGAACAGAATGAGGTTGAAAAGGCTACCGGTCAATCCGGAGATTCGTATGTACAGCTCGCCAGATACAGTCTCGAGACATATATCAAAACCGGAAAGCATGCTTCCCTGCCTGATAACCTGCCGTCTGAAATGCTTGAACGAAAAACCGGAGTATTTGTCTCACTGAAAAAATACGGACAGTTGCGTGGCTGCATAGGAACAATCTATCCTTCAACCAATTCCATCGCAGAAGAGATTCTTCAAAATGCTGTTTCGGCAGGATGTGAAGACCCTCGATTTAATCCGGTCAGAGAGAATGAACTTGATAAATTAATATACAGCGTTGATGTGCTCGGCAAGCCGGAACCGATAAAAGACAAGAGTGAACTGGATGTTAAAAAGTATGGAGTAATTGTCACGAATGAATATCGCCGTGGCCTGCTTCTCCCCAATCTTGAGGGTGTAGATACAGTTGAGCAACAAATTGAAATTGCCCGGCAAAAAGCCGGTATCAAACCCGGAGAAGAAATAGGACTCCAGCGTTTTGAAGTAATAAGGCATAAATAATGGTCACAATGGGACACGTATCGACCGTCACTTGCAAACTCTGTCCTCACCACTGCAGTTTGAAAGAGGGCCAACAGGGCATTTGCAAAGGACGCATTTGTCGTAATGGGGAAATAATCTGCTCTAATTATGGCAAACTGACCTCCATTGCACTTGATCCTGTTGAGAAAAAACCGCTGATGCAGTTCTTCCCTGGCAAAATGGTGCTCTCCATTGGCAGTTACGGCTGTAATCTGCATTGCCCTTTCTGCCAGAATTATGAAATCTCTTCTACTGACAATGTTCAAATAATAGATGTACCGCCGGAAGTACTGGTTGCAAAAGCTGAGGAACTTCGGTCGGAAAACAACATTGGCATTGCTTATACCTATAATGAGCCATTGATCAGTTATGAATATCTGCTTGACTGCGCAAGGCTTGCATATTCCAGGGGACTGAAAAACGTAATAGTCACTAACGGGATGATATGCAGAAAACCGCTGGAAAAACTTCTGCCTTTCATCGATGCAATGAATATTGACTTAAAAGGCTTCACCAAAGATTTTTATGATATGGTCGGGGGCGATCTTGAGACAGTCAGAGAAACAATCAGAATTTCTGCAGCTTCCTGTCATATTGAAGTAACGACACTTGTTATCCCGGGGAAGAATGATTCTGAAGAGGAAATTGCCGGCATTTCAGAATGGCTTGCTTCAATTGATCCTGGAATTCCATACCATCTCAGCCGCTATTTTCCACGCTACAAGATGAAAGACATTGCCGCAACGCCCGTAAGAACAATATACAGGCTCGCTGAGATTGCGCGCAAATATCTGAAATACGTATATACGGGAAATTGCTGAATTTAATATACGTAACACTGATCAAGAGCGTAAACTTCTGTGTAATACGTATTATATTCCACATCATCGCCAAATCCGTTAACCTTAAATGACGATAATGAAAAAACAGCTGAGATCGTTTCAGTTTCATACCCCTGCCGAACAAGATGAACATAAAAACCTCCGTCTACAATTCTCTGTCCATTCTCACTGTTGACCGGAAGGACATATCTCAACTGCCTTGCCGTGTAATCCGGAACCCATCCGTTTATTATTTCATACCAGTTACCTTTGCCTGAAACCGTTAAATAAATATTATCATTCGAGATATTGAGTGTATCGCCATAGGTAAATGTCGAATATTCACTTTCTATGTTATTGTAGGTTACTACTCTGAATTCATTGTCCTCTAATTTTGTAATACGGAGAGAATCAAATGTGGGAGTACCTCTTGTTTCTTTTACCAGCCAGCTGTCATATTTATCTTCAAGCAGATTGCCGAAAGTATTTACCTCAAAATATCCCAAAACATTTACAATATTCCCCTCTTTTCTAACTTTGAGATTGGAAAAATAATCATCTTCAATCTTATATCTCTCCTCATCGGTTTCCGCTTCCAACCACTCTTTGAGGTAGAGAGAATTGCCATACAATCCTACTGCTGAATTGACATTCCCCAATATCTCAATAACAATTGTGGCTGCCAGAGTCGCTTTTGCCGGTTTCTTTACCTCATCGACAATACATGACTGGAAAAGCATCATCCCGATTGCACAGAAAACAAACATCTTTTTCATTGTGATTCCCTCCACTTGATTAAAACCTGTAACCGACACCGAATTTTATAATGCCGTCCAATCCGATTCCCAATTCCATTGTCCCATAGAGTCTTCTCCCGACAGTCAATCCTAAAAATCTTACATCAAAAAATGCGCTGAAGGTATTATCGATACGATTGCAACCATTCAACACATCTGACTTTGTCCTCTCTCTTTCATAAAGGACTGACAGTCCTAATGAGGAATACAATCTGACAGCCGGATGTGAAACCCAATAGAAACGCGCAACGGGAGTTATTGAATAAACCTCATCAAACATTCTATTGACCTTTGTATCTGTCAGTAAGTCAAACCTGTCCTGATAAACGCCAGAAAAACCCATTTTTGCAGCAAGAGCGAACCTCTTTGTAAACTGATATGAATATTCGATGCTGTAACCCAGCGTGCTTACCTTATTTCCCCAGTAATATGAAGCTCTCTCAATATCATCAGAATCAATCTCATAATAACAACAGTCTTCAAACAGATTAGTAACCGGACCCAATCCTACATAGACTCTCAAATCATTGGGAGTCTTTTCCCAATACTCTTGCCCGCCGGCCGATAATCCGGCAAAGAAGAAACAGAATAAAACCAATACCAGATGCCTCATTATCAGTTAAGTTTTCAGTCAATTATATTGTAAATGCAAAAAACTGAATTATACTGCACAATCACAAAACAGCCGGCTAAAAATTTCTTTTTTAACCGGCTGTTTAAAAATAAGAGTTAATTATTTTTTAAATAAACCTGTGATATAGTCAACCATTTCGTTGGTACGCACATCTTTTTTGAGGAATTTTCCCTCTTTGTCAAGTACAAAACATGCAGGAATACCGTGGATATTATATGACTTTGCAAGATCCGACTTCATACCCTGGAGATTTGAAAGACACATCCAGGTGATGTTTTCATTCTTAATCTCTTTCTCCCATACATCCTTCTCTTCATCCATATTGATAGTGATGAAAACAATATCTTTTCCTTTTGTCTTCTCAAACGCTTCCCTGATATAAGGCATCTCTCTCTTGCACCACCCGCACCATGAAGCGCTAAAGTTAATATATACATATTTCCCCGCAAAATCTTTGATAGAATATGTCTTGCCATCAATATCCTGAAGAGAAAAATCTGGCGCAGGTGCACCTATTGCAAGTTTGCTTTCTGCTGCAATTTCACTTCTCAGGTTATTAAGATCAACTGAGGCTGCGTAATCTGCAGGGAACCTCTTTTCAAGGGTAATCTGATCTTCGAGTGACATGGAATATGCCATTTCGCAAATCTTATATGTCATTGCGAGCTTCGCAAATTCATTCTCTTTAGAGGTCAATTCTTTGCCGGATCCTTTAACTTTATAGTCAAATATTTTGTCGACAATAATCTTGCGAAGAGAATCTCTACTCGCATTCAATTCATTAACCTTAAATTTATTACCATCCTTAAAGGCAATGGTGGATTCCTGAGAGAGTCTTTTTTCTTCTTTACTTTCTTCAAGTCCGTTTATGTATGCCTCATATTCTTTGACATACATCTGAAGAACGGATCCTTCTATTTTTGCACCTCTGAAATCATCATTACACCCCTCGGTATTGAAAGTAAATGTTCCCGGTTCAAGAAAAGCGGATGAAAGGAAAAGAAGATTCTCTTTCGGTGAATCATAAACATACATCATAACTCTCTCCGGGAGCTCTTTGCTATATGAGAGTGAAAATTCTCCATTAGAGTATACCACGGAATCAAGAAGCGTATTGCTGTAGTCATAAATATATGCAATCCCTGCTTTTTCAGAAAGATTCTTTGCATTAATGACAGTCTTATTGCCATCTTCAGGTGTGCAAGCCGCAAATAAAGAAAGAACAGCGGCGCACAAAATATATATTGTATTTTTCATTTTAAAATTCATTATCTATCATATTGTGGAATATCCGGGTTAAAGTCAATAACATTGTGAGGCAGAGGCATTACCC
>CAZPLM010000006.1:9422-22062 GCA_964587275.1 uncultured Muribaculaceae bacterium
CATTTGCTGTCAACTCATATTTTTCGCCGTCAAGATCATGTGAAACAGTCTTTGCGACTTTCGGATCTCTATTCAACCTCTTAAGTGTGATAAATCTTGATTCACCGCGAAAAGCAAATTCTCTTCTTCTTTCATCAAGAGTCATTCTCAGAGCCTCATCATTGCTGGAAGCAACAAGCGGCTGATTATTGACAATGCGATTGTCTCGAATCAGGTCGAGGTAAGCAGTCGCTTTTGATGCAGAACCCATTCTTGCTTCACATTCAGCCAGGATAAGATATACCTCCTGGACCGTAGGCCCCATTGAAGCTGAATAGTATGAAATATACATTGTAAACCCTTTGAATGTCATTTCAGAATAGCCTATTGCGCTGTCATCCTCATAGAACATCTCACGTCTCTTATCAACAGCTCCTGCGGGCAGATCATTCTCATAACAATTCATCAGATCCTTACTTGCAAATATTGTTGCGGAAAAATCGTTTGTAGGATAAACTGCATATAATGTTTCAATACATTCGTATGAATAAGGGAATTCAAAGCCATCAGCATCTGTAATCCTGCCCCATACGCTTTCGTGGTCGCTGTTGTAAAGTTTGTAATCCAACATTCCAAGGTTGTTGTTGCTTTTTACTGACATCTCTGCAGCTTGTTTTGCAAGGTCATATTGTCCCATGTGCAGGTATGTTTTTGCAAGAAGAGCATAGGCTCCGCATTTGCACATGTGGGTGCGATAATTCACAACTGCAGGCAATTTTTCGCAGGCATACTTGAGATCCTCTACAATTTGATCATACACTTCCTGAACGGTATTACGTACGTAAGGTTTGTTAATATCTTCACTTAATACCAGAGGAACTCCATAATCAGTCGCAGCCGTAGATGCCTCGTATGCAGCTCCGTAGATATTGACGAGTTGAAAATAGCAGAATGCTCTTCTTGATATTGCTTCGGCCTTTATTACTTCCTTCTGCTCCTGAGTAGCATCCGGAACATCCATTATATTATTGGCTACAGCATTGTACACATAAATTTCCTCATAACAACTGCTGTAAAAACTGTCATTGTAATCCTGAGGGAAAATATCTCCTGAGGTAAATGAATAGCAATTCTTTTCCACTTCTGACAAATCATCATATTTCAAACCGTTTGTAACTTCAGAAGAGTTGGTGACGGTAATATCATCAGTCAGATATTCTACATAATTGAGCGAACAGAAACCAAACATCATATTGTTGAGCAATACTGCGTAATCATCATAATATTTTGGAATCATTACTCCCTTTGGCTTGTTGTCGAGAAAGTCAGAGCACGATGTCGTCACTATTCCTATGAAAAGTAACAGTACTATTGATTTATATATTTTTTTCATTGCAGTCATTTGATTAATAATTAATTCTGATCCCGAATGTGTAAGAAGCAGGAACTACACTTCCCCTGTTGGCATATCCTAAAGTCGATGAATACCATGATTCAGGATCAAGGTTATGTCTGTTTGCAGCCCAGTACCATAAATTCTGAGCAGAGAATGTCAGTGTGATCCCCTGGAGCTTACACCTGGAGAGCATTGACTGAGGGAATGAGTATGACAGACTCAAGTCTCTGAGCTTCACATAATCTCCTTTTTGTGTATTTGTGTCGGCTGCATACCAGAGGTAAGCAATGGAATTACTGATATTATAACCCGGTGCAGGAAGGATCTCAAGATTCTTTTCGCCTCCTTTCATTTCATCACCGGCCTGTTTCCACATATTGAGGAAAAGTTTGTCTCCATTTGTAGTGTAGTAACTGTCATAATAAGGCTGACTTGATCGAACGTATGAATTCCACTTGGCAGTGACATCCCTCAGGACATGTCCGCCATAATATACAAACATGAAAGAAAGTGAAAATCCCTTATATCTGAATGAATTACTTAATGAAGCGCTGTATGGTGGGTCGTATGTGCCGGAGTAAACCAGATCATCCGGATTGAGGGAGTTGAGTGTTGTGACAACTTCACCGTTTTTATTGTATGCCGTTGGCTTTCCGTTTTCGTCAAGACCTGCATATCTGACACTGTACAAGCTCCTGTATGCCTTACCTTCCCTTACATCAAGACCGGAAAGATAAGAGTATGCAGTTGTACCCGAATTTTCGAGAGTAAGAATCTTGTTATTGTTATAACTGAACATCAAGTCAGTCGTCCATTCAAATTTTCCGTTTGAAATATTGGTGCTGTTAAGCGATAACTCAACACCTGTGTTTCTCATTGATGCATAGTTTACGACAAGACTGGTCCAGCCGTATGTCGGATCTGAGGCACGCGCGCCTATCATATCAGTTGTCTTCTTGTTATATGCCTCGATAGAACCATTTAATCTGCTACCAAGTGTCTGAAAATCAACTCCGATATTAAATGTATGTGTCTTTTCCCACCTTAATCCTGAATTTGGAGGAGATGTGATTACACCATAAGTTTCATTTGTGTACCAGTTTGACCATGAAGATACTTTGGCAAGGATATATGGACCGCTGTTTTTGTAAACGTTACCGTTGATACCGTAAGTTGACCTGACATTCAATCTGTTAAGCCAGCTTGTGTTGTTTTGTTCAATTGCCACATAATTTGCTCCAATTGACCATAAAGGTCTGTATTGATATTTAGGATCGGTACCGAAGAGGTTCGACTGGTCCATACGGATGCTGGCATTGACACCTATTCTGTTACGGAACAAATAAGAAGCATTTCCGTAGAAAGAAATATACCTGTCATCGCTGCTTAAATAAGCAGGATCTGTTGACGAATAGATCTGATATCGCCCTGTAAGACTTTCCGTATTTCTGATTCCGCTCCTGAGTTCCTTTTCGTTGATAGTTTTATATGAGAGATTGTCATCATCATATCCATATCTGTAATGACCGTTCTGTTCAGCTGTGATTTTCCTGCGTTCCGCACCGACCAAAACCTTTACATCGTGTTCTTCATTAAAGAGTTTGGAGTAATTGACCTGCGCTCTTAATGTATATGATTTTTTTGACAGGTTTGCTTCGCGTACCTGGCCTCCTGTAGGGATATTATAAGTAGTTGTACCGCTGCTTGAAATTTGGGCAGCATTGTTAATCATATTCTTGACGATATAACTCTCTTTTGACCAATATGTCTTGCTGTACTGATTCGTTCTTTCAGTCTGATATCTGATCTCTGCGTTCAGACCTTCAATAATATTAAATCTCGCCCCAATGTTTACATTCACATATTGGTTCTTGTAGGCCTGCTTTTGATTATCCTTTTCATTTACAGGATAGTATGTCTCATCAAAAAGTCCGATACCCTTTAATCTTGCAATCTCGGCAGCATCTTTTTCATATCCCCATTCAACAGGATTCCCGCTTTCATCTCTTAACATCATATATGATGCTTCCCCATTGTTAAGCATACTGATCCCGGATGTCCCGTTGAAATATTCGTATTGACTGTCATTTGCCATGATGCCAAGATCTACTGAAACCCATTTTGCCAGGTTAAATGTATTCTTGACATTGATTCCGATACGGTCTGTATATTGTCCTTTATTGTAAGGACTTGTTCCTTTATAATTTAAAGAGAGCGAATATTTGTAGAAATCCGATCCACCTCTGACAGAGAAGTTGTGCTGATGCACTACTTCGGCCGAATTCAATAATTCATCTTT
The DNA here is from genome assembly GCA_964587275.1 of uncultured Muribaculaceae bacterium. GTDB lineage: Bacteria > Bacteroidota > Bacteroidia > Bacteroidales > UBA932 > CAZPLM01. The sequence goes on from CAZPLM010000006.1 coordinate 13,097, forward strand.
TACCTGATCGTACCTGTCATATCCTTTATATTTGTTGATTGCCGTATTATAAGCCTCATCTGAAATAACACCGTCTCTTCTGTCAAACATCAACTTATAAACAGGATTGATATAATATCCTTCATCAAGAGTTGCTGATGCACCTACAAGTTTATTGAATAAAAATTCCTGATAATCAACAAACTCAGATGACGACATAAGGTTGGCGTAACTTCTGCCCGGCAGCGGTGTAACTGTAGCAGTTCCTGAATAGCTTACGCTTATTTTACCAGAAGAACCTGATTTAGTGGTAATTACAATAACGCCATTTGTGGAGCGGGCACCGTAAATTGAAGCGGCTGTTGCATCTTTCAATACTGAAATATTCGCTATATCATCCGGATTAATATCATCCAAGTTACCCTCAAAAGGCACTCCGTCAAGCACATAAAGAGGATCCTTATCTGCGTTGATTGTTGCAGTACCTCTAATTACTGGAGTTCCTTTGTAAAGACTGAGACCGGCAACCATACCTTCCATTCTTTCAAGAACATTAGTCTGAACTTTTGCCTCAAGGTCTTTAGATGAAAGCACTGCGTATGAACCGGCGCTTCTCTCTTTAGAGATTGTCTGATAACCTGTCACTACAACATCCTCAAGAGTCTCAATATCAACCTCCATACTTATATTCATCTTTGTAGAATTACCGACAGAAGCTGTATAATCCTGCATCCCTACCAATGTAAAGAGAAGAACATCTCCTTTGGTCGCCTTGATTTCATAATTCCCGTCAATATCGGATACGGCGTAAGCGCCGGTGTTTTTGTTTTTCACAAAAACGCCCGGCAGCGGTTCTCCAAGATTGTCGCGCAACGCCCCTTTTATTAAAAGAGATGTTTTTTGAGAAGGCTCCGATTGAGTTTTCATTGTCAATGCAACCTGCTTGCCGTTGATTTTGCAGACAATACCTGTCCCGTTAAACACTTTTTCGAGCAGTGCTGAAATAGGTTCAATCTTGCCATTATACTTGGCCGTGATGAGTGTGTTCAACTGAATATTTTTTTCTGAATAGACAAAGTTATAGCCGCTTTGTCTTGTGATTTCCGCAAGAACCTCCTTTAATGGCTTCCTGTTGAAATCAAAACTTATATTCTGCGCATAAGTAAGTTGCACACAGAATATAGAAAGAAAGGCAGCTGTTACTAACAGCTTTTTCCCCCATCTTGAAAAGGTTTTTTTCATAAATAGATTTTTGTTGAATTAAATTAAGGTTGTTTATTTAGGAACACCCTTAATTATCCCATCCCTTTCAAATAATAGAAATTAATTTATATAAAGGACTGAATCCTTGATACGATAATCGATCTCCATAGAGAAGTTTAGCAAATCCATGATTTGGACAAGAGATTCCGTTGAGAAAGATGCTGTGATTGGAATGTTGTTGAGATTCTTGTTTTCAATCACAATTTTGACACCATGCCATCTTTCCAGAATTTTTGCAGCTTCTGAAAGCGGAGTGGAGTCAAACAGCAATTTTCCATCTTTCCATGCATATTTGACATCAGGATTCTTCAATGTCTTGACTTTTGATTCTGCATTATTTGTGATGACATACTCCTGATTTGGAATAATATCAGTCGATATTTCCTTGCCGAACTTCTTTTCAACCACGCGAATGGCCCCACTGATCAGTGTAGTGCGAGCAGTATTGTCATTAGAATATGTCTTGAGATTAAATGTCGTGCCATAGACTTCCACCCTGAAATCTTTATTGCAGTGAATTATCATCGGGTGAAGAGAATCTTTGGCGACTTCGAAAAATCCCTCACCGGAAAATTCCACCTCTCTGCTGGATCCAGAAAAAGAGGCAGGATATGTAATTTTAGAATCTGAATTCAGCGCTACTTTTGATCCGTCAGGGAGAATTACGGTACCTTTTACACCTTTTGCTGTATAAAGAGAATTTACCATCTCCGTGGGGAGGGTAGAGATCTGTACTGTAGGTTCTTTCCCCTTTTGCCCTGACCGGTTGAATGTCAGATTCAATGCCAGGAGGACAATTATTACTGCTGCAGCAGACCAGAGCGGTGCCATAATCCACTTTCTTCCTCTCTTCTGCCCTTTGTTTTCAGAAGCCTCTTTGCTTTCCACAAAATGTCTGAATTTAGTCAATGCTTCGTCTGACGCTTCGTTCTCAGGCAGATTACGGTTAACATAGAGATTTTTCATAACAAGCATTTCGTTCTTGAAATCAGGATCATTTTCCATCTTTTCAAAAACCTGCATTTGCTCTTCAGGGGTGCATTTCCCCTCTATAAACCTCAATATTATATCTTCTTCCATAATCATCTCCTATAATATTACACCCAAAACGGTAAACATCCTATCAAAACAGGCAAATAATCTTTTAAAACTGTCCGAAGCACCTTCAATGCCGTAGTAATTCTACCCTCCACCGTCTTGGTGGAGACATTAAGTTTGTCTGCAATCTCTTTGTGGGTAAGGTTTTCCTTTCTACTGAGCAAAAATGTCTCCCTTGCGTATGGGGGAATATGTTCAATTCCCTGTTGCAGCAAACGTGAAACCTCCTTTGAGTAGATTGAAATTGATGAGTCATTTTCCAATGCGGCAAGATTAAAATCCATCATCTGTTTTTGAAGAGAATACTCTTCATGTTTCTTGATGATTTTATCGTGACGCAATGAGTTCAATGCAAGATTGCGGGCAATCACGAACAGATATGAAGTAATGTTCGTATCGTAGTCGAGTCCTTCTCTCGTTTGCCAGAATTTATAAAAAGCCTCCTGCGCTATGTCCTCAGCTCTGCCCATATTGTTTACATAGCTGTTGACATAGAACAAAACCTTATTGTAGTTTTCTTTAAAAATCCTGTTAAACAGAAGGTCCTCGTTCATAGCGGACAAAAATAGCACTTTTTATTTAATAAATGACGGGCAGCCGCAAGTTGCAACTGCTCGCCATTATAATATAAGATGACTGACGCTATTTGCCGTAGAAGATCAGGACATACCCTCGAGTTTCATAGTCGGGGACTTTTGTCTGATGTTTAATTCGCGGCTCCATTGCGGAATACCTCAAACTTATCTCCTCCCTTGCCGCATTATATTCATTCATCAACTCCTTGTCTTCTGCACCAATCTCCCTGAACTTTTCTGATTCTCCAAGCGCATCAAGCTCAGCAAAATAGGCTTTTACATGTTCCGCCTCGTCAAATCCTGCCTTTTCAAACTCACTATACTCTTTTAAATAATTGAAACAGTTGTTTGCCTTGTCGTAATTCAGGGAAATACCCATCAGCATATCAAGCTTTCCATCATTATTATAATCACAGAAATAAGGCACAGGATCTGTTCCCGGAAAACTGCGTCCCTCCTCTTTGCAGGTAAATAAAGTTACAGGTTCCTCAAACTGAGGCAGCGTTGCTGTCTTCACTCCCTTATAAAAAAGAACTATTTCATTGACACCTCTAAGTTTAAATTCTGAAGGAAAGAATGAAGGCGAAATCAACATATCCTTTATACCGTCCTCGTCATAATCAAAATATGAGATCATACCGTGAAAATCTTCAGAATAGCCCTCACCGTATTTGATTAATGTTTTATTGTATCTTTCAATTCGTTTTTCAGTATATAAGGTCGAAGAAACCTGCAATCCGTTTGTCTGCATGACCGGCAATTTCCGTGTAAAATCAGGCTTATCAATTTTACCTGTATTCAACATCATACGGATACCTTTCATCCCGCTGCACAACAAATCGCAAAGTCCGTCTTCGTTGAAATCGGTCGGAACAGCATTTGTAAAAATATCATCTTCTCCCCATCTTTTCTTCTGACTGATAAGATATTCTCCAGGAAGAAAGCCTTCCTTGCTTCCTTTGAAAAAAGTAACTTCACCCTGGTAAGAACCTGCTACTATATCAAGATAGCCGTCCCTGTCAAAATCCACAACCTGTGGATAAAATCCGAGGCATCAGCTGCCGAAGATATAGAGTTTCTCTCCTTTCGTGTCCGTTGCATAGAAGCCTTCTTCATATTTTGGCTGAGAAGCAGTTCCTATATTCCTGTAGACCATCAGATTGGCATTTTTCCCTCCACCAAATTCACCGACCAGCAAATCCATTAGGCCATCATTATCCCAGTCAATTACAGCCGGATAAGCTATTCCATATTTTGCAACGGAAATATAATCTCCATTTTCAAATTTTAGGAATTCCGGCTGAGAAAATGTGCCGGCTCCAGGAATTGATGAAAAATGCAATTCCCTTATATCAAGGGGTGGTGTATTGCCGTCTTGAGCTGAACAGAGAGGAGCTATCATCAGCAAAAACAGAACAATACCACAAAAACAAAATCTTCTTTTCATTTTCGATTTATTTTAAAACTATCTTTCGTTCTGAGTAATATTTGAATTCTTATTGATTACATAACGAGGTATTGAGCATGTCCACAGATTGCTCCCCGGTTCCAGCGTAACGGTTTTGGAATCTTTCAATGTTCTGGTGTAAGTTGGAACAGACTCGCCATAACTCTGATATCTCCTAAGATCCAGCCAGTTCAGCCCGGTAAAGGCAAATTCTCTAACTCTCTCGTCTTTCACCAGTTTTAATGCCTCTGCAGCTGTAGAGGCACTCAGCATATAATCAGTACCGGTACGATATCTGTTCTGCCTCAATGTATTCAGATCTCTTATTGCTTCAGCCACTTTCCCTGCCCTGGCGTAGAGTTCTGCACGTTGCAGATACATATCCGGAGTTGATGCGGCAAAGGTACGGGAATGATATGCCACATATCTGTATGCAGGTAATTCAACACCTGACCTCTCGATCTTTGTTGCCCAGATATAAAATCTCAAATCGTTTCCCTTATCAAACATGTTTTCCAACTCTGTCGAATAATAAATTTTCATATTCCAATAGTTTGAATACAAACCCCCTGTCCATATTATTTCATCATTATCATTGGCCATCCTTGGAAAAGTAGATTTGCTGAAAATATCAGTAATCTGATCTTCAGGAATAAGGAAATCGTTTAGATTCAAAAATACAGATGATGACTTAAATGCTTCTTCTATATAATAATTGGCTGAATCAAGCTGATTTTTAAATAAATACACTTTTGACAAAAAGAACAGTGCAGATTGTCTGCATGCCCTCATTTTTGTCAAGTTGTCCACTGACGGAGGCAGAAGATCCAGCGAACTTTTCAAATCAGCTGTTATCCGATTATAAACTTCACCTATTGTGGTTCTGCTGCTTTTTTGATTAATGTCGTTTTCCAGAATAAGAGGAACGCCGGGTTCACTCTCATTTGCTTTGGTATAAGGTTTGGCATAAACGTTTACAAGCGCAAAATAACATTTCGCCCTGTCTGCAAAAGCCTGTCCTTTTACATTGGTGCGAAGAGTTTCGTTCAATGTGGTACTTTCTGCAGCGTCAATATTCTGAATAACCTCATTTACTGCATATATCCTTGAATACAGGCCTGACCAGTTACCGTCATTTTGTGATTCAAGGTACTGATACTCTTCCCATTCGTATGCAGCACGATCTGTAATGCTTGTAAAGTTGTTCAAAAATTCTACAGGAACATAAACCTCCGGACTCATAAATGCGGGATTCGTGATTGATCCTCCTCCCGAATTTAAAATCAGTTCATAATCCTCAACGGTTTCCGGAATTGACATCCCCTTTGGAGCCACATTCAGGAAATCATTGCACGAAGATGCCAGCAATACAACAGCGGCTGACAGCATCAATATGTTTAGTAATCTTTTCATAGTAATTAAAATCCGATTTTAAATGTAAAAATAAATGAGAACGGGTCTCTGAATCCATAAGATGTCTCCCCGTAATAGGCATCGGCAACGATAGTTTTAGGATCGATATTATCATCATTTTTATTCCACTGGCATATATTTCTCAATTGTATTCCAATGTTCAGATCAGATATTTGTCTTCCGATCAGATGTTTTGAGAATGAATAATTGAAAGAGATCTCTTTCAGTTGGATCCAGGAAGCGTCAAGTACATTAATATCTGCAAATCGATAATATGGCATCATACTGTATTGCGTATAATAGTCAATGAGTCCGGGTACATTTGTAACCTGTTCATCTCCCTGAGTTCTCCATCTGTCAATTACATCAGTAGTCGCACCCATTGAATAAATCATCTGGCTTGTAGGTTTTCTGAACACGTGGCCTGCTTCAAATGTGGCAAAGGCGGAAAGGGTAAAGTTCTTATATCTTAACGAAGTGTTCAATCCACCATACCATGGGGCAACGGTCGTTCCCATATATTTCAAACTTGCGGCATCACCTGAAAAATCGCCCCAGTAAACAGACTCGCCTCCATCCATCACCATCGGCTCTCCATTGCTGTTTAATCCGGCATATTCGTATGCATAAAGCCTGTTGATTGGCTTGCCTTCGATAGAAATACCATATCTTGGAGATGGATAAATATAATTATTGGCAGATGATCCACCGTCATCCACTTTTGTTACGACATTCTTATTGTATGTAACATTTCCCCCAATACTCCAAGAAAAATCTTTTGTCATCACGGGAATCACATTTACGGTGACTTCAACACCTCTGTTCAATACAGAAGCAAAATTCATTGTAGCCTCTGTAAAACCGTTTGTCGGATCAAGAGCAACTCTGCCAAGCAGGTCTATTCCCTCTTTATTGTAAAAATCGACCGAGCCGGATACTCTGTTTTTCAATAAACTGTAATCCAGTCCGACATTCAGTGTTCTGCTTGTTTCCCATCTTAGCCTCTTGTTTGCAGGATTTGTCAAATAGATATAATGTACACCTGTCCAATAATCAACATAATTGCTTCCCATAAGAACAGGATAGAAATTCTTGTTTACATTACCACCCAGACCGTATGTCAGCCTCAGTTGCAAATTATCTACCCATGAAGCCGTCATAAATGACTCATCACTTATCTTCCAACTTAAACCAGCAGACCAGATGATATTATAACGATACTTGGAATCATTCCCGTAAATATTGGACTGGTCCATTCTTCCGCTAATCGTAGCAGAATACCTTTTCTTATAAGTATATGAAGCATTTGCATATAAAGAAAGGTCTCTGTTGTCACTTTCAGCATACTTATTGAAATTCTCGAATGAGTATGGATCATAACTCATCCAAGTAGGCAAATCTCCCCTGTTTAAGACTGATTCTTCCATGGGAACGTATGTCAAAGAGATCGGATCAAAACCATACTGAGTGCAACTTATTCCTTTAGTCCTGTACAGCCTGACTTAATGTCCGGCCAAAGCTGATATCTGATGTTCATCATCGTTGATATTCTTATTAAATTCGATTTGATTTCTCCATGTCCAGGCTTCAATATCCATATTCGTATTATCATATTCTGCCCCTACCGGAAAATTGTTTGTCAATGTTCCATCACTGTTTACAGTTGTATATGCATTAATTATCCCCCTCATTGTAGGATGAGACACTTCAAACAAGTCACTTGTCTTTTTAATTCCCCTTTCATACTGAAAACGTGTATTCAGTGAGAGACAATCTAAAAGTTGATAATTCAACATCGCCTGTACTCTTGTAGAAAAAGAGGTTGCAGAATAATTGTTTGCATCAGATACATCAAGAAGGTTTGTAGTATATGGCAGATAACCCATCTCCTCTCTTATCTTTCCCTCCCATGGATCTATCATATAATATTGTATTCTGCTGCCGGATTCATCAACCAGAGTGTGATACGGATATTCATTTGCCAAATACCACTGATTGATAGAATTATCATGTCCCTCCGAATATGAGATTGCAATATTTGTGGATAAAGTCAGATTTTTCAGAAGGTGGTAATTATACTTGAAATTCAATTTTACATCTGAATTAGCGCTTCTGACCTCATTTTCTCTGTTATGTTCAAAAAGTGCGGAGAGAAAATAATCACTCTTTTCATTCCCGCCGAGCAGTGATATGTTAGCTCTGTTGTTGATTGGATTTCTGAACAAATACTTGCTGATCTGCTTGTATGCATCTAACTTTTTCAAGCGTTCAATCTCGCTTTTAAATGATGCTGTATTGATAACGTCATTATAGTCAGCATAACCGCCAAGTTCCATATCTGCGTTATAATAGGCCTCTTGCACTTTATTGACAGAACCATGCCAAAATACATCTGAAGGAGTCCAGTAATAATTCTTTATAAGATCCATATCAAAATCAATTGATTGCTCAGAATTGATAAGATGCAGGTCGCTGTAATTATTTTTGTTACTGATAGAGAATGTATAAGAAACATCAAGTTTTGTCTTGTTATTCACCCCTTTCTTTGTAGTGATGACAATTACGCCATTACCTGCTCTCGTACCCCAGATAGAGGCTGCAGCCGCATCTTTCAATACTGTTACATTTTGAATATCATCGGGGTTAATAGTTGCTATTCACCCCTCTATTGGAAAACCGTCAACTACGATAAGCGGATCAGTGTTAGAAAGCAGTGTGCCTTGTCCCCTGATAATGATCTCTCCCTTGTCGACCTTTACACCGGCAACTTTACCTTCAAGCCTGCTTGCGAAATCGGATGTAAGAGTGTTGTTCAATTCATCTGAAGTAACGGTGGCAAAAGAGCCGGTCACCCTCTCTTTCGACAGTGTCTGATATCCTGTAACAACAACATCCTCAAGTAATTCAATATCAGGCATTAAAATCACATCAATGCGGTTTTTTGAACCAACTGCCACCTCCTGAGCTTTCATCCCGATAAATGTGACCAGCATGATATCTCCCTCATTGACATTATTGAGACGGTACTCTCCGTCATTGCCTGAAATTGTATTGTTTTTGCTCCCTTTGATAATAATGTAGGCTCCGGGGAGAGGCAATCCGTCACTGTCGCTGACCGTTCCCTGAATAAAATATCCGGATTTGACTTGTTGCACTTTACGTTCTGAGGGCGTAATGATGACTTGATTGCG